>NZ_JAJRBM010000049.1 GCF_028679455.1 Methanospirillum sp.
CGCTCTTCCGATCTCTTCATCATATACATATTCTTCATCGGGAAGAATCAGCCAGAAATGCTCTCTCTGCTCGTGAGAAGCAATATCGTGAACTGGTTGAAAATATTTCGGATACCATCTTCACCTTAAAGCCTGATGGCGTAATCTCCTATGTGAGTCCGGCAATCAGTGGTATATCTGGGCTACATGCTACCCATTATACTGGCAAACAGTTTTTAGATTTTATATACCCTGATGATCGAAATATGGTGGATCACTGGTTTCAAACGGTTCTTCAGAATCATACTGCCCCGGTAGAATTCAGAACCAATACTGATCAAAATCAAATCAAATATCTTCGTGTGAAAGCCACACCAGTCAGACAAAATGGCGATGTCGTAGAAGTATCCGGGATTATTTCAGACATTACCGGATGGGTAGAGGCTGAAAAAATTAAAGAATCTCATACCAAAGAAATCCAGGCACTCCTTTCGTTGCATCAACTCACTAACGAAACTGAAACTGATATTTTATCATATACGCTTAAGGCAGCACTCGATATTACAAAAAGTCCAGTTGGCTTCATTGGCTTCATTGGTGAAAAGGGAATAAGGATGGACTTCCAGATCTGGTCTCCTGAAGTGATGAATTCATGTGCGATTATGGGATCTGCTCCTCACCATATCTCTTCCTCTTCAGGACTTTGGTCTGAATGTATAACCACGAAAAGTCCAATCATCGTAAACGATTATTCAATCCGGCCTGATAATCATGGATATCCAGAAGGACATATACCGATTCAACGATTCCTCGAAGTCCCGATTCTTGATGGAGAAGAGGTTACCGCAATTATGGCAGTCGCGAATCGGGTTGAACCGTATTCCGATTCACATGCGAAAGCTCTTAATACGCTTGGAAATAAGTTATGGGCAATTATCCATCGTAAGCAATCAGATCGTGAAATTAAAACTGCTCTCACACAGATTGCCCAGAATATGGAACAACTGGCAACCCTTAATGATACCATACGAAACCCTCTTTCTGTAATATCTGTTGTTGCAGATTTCCTTGATGAGAAGAACAAAGTGATGACTATGGAAGCGGTGGATATGATTGATTCAGTGGTGTCACGTCTGGATCAAGGATGGATACAATCGGAAAAAGTTAAAAATTTCCTTATTAAGCATTATAATTTTAGAGATGAAAATTTCTAATGGGTGGGTAGCATCATTGTATTTTCACAACTTAGGCAGCCTATTTTTTTAAAACTTTATACATTTTAACAAATCACTACCAATGGATACCTATGAGTCTCAATGCTTCTTCTCAATCAGAGTCTGGAGATCCTTCTATCGAAGACTACATTCAAAAAAATGCTCAACTTAATGAGAGGATTGCATCACTTACCGCAGAGTTTGACACTCTCAAAATAGATAAAGAGCGGTATGAATCTATATTCAAATTTAATCCTAATCCAATTCTGGTCTGGAATAGTGCCCTGCAGGTAGTAGATGCAAATGAGGCATTTATTAGGAAAACCGGCTATTCCAGAGAAAAAAGTCTGTCTCTTACATTAAACGACTTTAAATACCTTGACATGAAAGGAGACGGAATTCGGGAAACAATCCATGATAAACAGATGAAAACCGGGGAAGCAACATTTGAATTCCCGGCTGGTATCTTCTCATGGGTCAGATTCACCATTCCTATACTAGATGAGAAAGGAAACATCAGGACCATCATTTCGGTATATAACGATGTGACTGAACTGAAAAAAGAACTCGATGAGATCGAAATTCTGAAAAACAGATCTAACACCATCGTCGATGAAAATCCATATCCGATGATCGTCTGGGATCCAGATCTGAAGGTCACTGCGATGAATAATGTCGCCATGAAACTCATGGGTTTCAAACCAACTGACATTGGAAGGATAACCATCAGGGATTTTAATTATCTGAGTCAGACTGGAACCGGCGTTAGTGATACCTTCAAATTTGGCAAACCCAGTACGGGAGAAGCGGTCTTCAAGTTTTCTACCGGTACTAAAACATTAGAACGCCACAATATTCCGCTTACTGATAAATCCGGAAAAGTAACCTATGTATTGTCCGTGTATTATGACCTTACCGATCAGAAACATGCAATACATGACATCCTTCAGGTTATTCAGGCAGCTCAAACTGGTGATCTAACCGGTCGCACCGACGAAAAAAGTTATACCGGAGACTTTTTTGAAATTTCAAGAGGGATCAACCAGATACTTGAGATCGTAACCACTCCTTTCCGGGTATTTCAGGAACAGATCGTAGACATCGCCTCCGGTGCTGAGGAGGTAAATGCAAGTGTCGAAGAGGTATCCGCCGGAACTAACATGCTGGCTCAAAGTTCTAACTCGTTAAGTGAGAAGACAGAGCAGGGAGAAGAAGGAGTTCGACAGATCCTCCGTGCTATGGAGGACCTGTCAACAACTGTCTCCAATATTGCCGTGAATAGTGAGACCGTAGCTAGACTGGCGACTTCAGCTGAAGATAAAAGTAAATTGGGAATTCAGCTTGCAAAGAATACAGAACAGGCAATGGAAGGAATTACCCGGACATCAGAAGAAGTAGATACCATTGTCAACGATATCAGAAATGAGATGGATCAGATAGGAAAGATTGTAAAACTCATCTCCGATATTGCAAGTCAGACCAACCTCCTGGCATTGAATGCGGCAATTGAGGCAGCTCGTGCAGGGGATGCCGGACGGGGATTTGCGGTAGTCGCAGCAGAAGTTAAATCACTCGCTCAGGAGTCACGACAATCAGCTGAAAATATCGCAGATATGATCAGCAATCTCCAGACAAAGTCACAGAAAGCTGCAGAAGCGGTGAAAAGTTCGGTTACGAATGTTCAGGAAGGGAATGCATCGTTGTCTGAAACGATCACCGCTTTTTCAAGTATTGCTGAATCAATTGAAAATATCTCTCAAAATGTTACAAATATGGCGTCTGTTACTGAAGAACAGGCAGCATCGGTTGAAGAAATTACTGCCAGTGTAAATGAGGTCTCTTCACTCCTCAGCAATACGGTTCAACAGGCAGTGGATTCGTCTGCAGCAACTGAAGAAGCATCTGCAGCCCTGGCCCAGATTGTCCAGGCAATACAGGATGTTTCACGAAGTGTGGAGACAGTATCAGCAGAGATGTCAAAATTTGTGGTGTGATGAGTATGAATACCCCTCTGCTGGGGTATCTTTATCACATTATATAATGAATATTCGCTTCCCAGATCCCTCCTATTTTTCGATCATTCTCAAAAAACTTTACTCACCTTCAAATAAACCTGCCATAGGAGAGTTGAGATAAGACCAACAACTATATCCTTCCTTACAATCACTCTCATTTACTGGCACGCAAGATATGATCAGAGTAATCGCTGTTGATGATGAACCGGCATTTGCAGAAATTCTCGGAATCTATCTGAAGGAAAGCGGAGATTTTGAGGTAATTACATTCTTATCTCCGGAAAAAGCCCTTGATTATATCTCATCTAACCCGGTTGATGCCATTATATCAGATTATATGATGGCAGAACTTGATGGAATTTCTTTTTTTAAACAGGTAAGATCCAGGATTCCTGACATTCCCTTTTTGCTTCTGACCGGTCGTGATGATCATACCATATTTTTTGATGCAATGAAAGCAGGAATCGATTTTATTCAATTAAAATCTGAAGGACCAACAATTCTGTTTACTGAAATCTCCCAGAAGATCCGGAGTTCGGTAGGAAAATATCGGGCCAATCAGGAGATTCAGGTAGGAATCCGGCGTCGGGAGATGTTCATTGCAGTCCAGCGTGAACTGATGAACCGGCTGACACTCTCCACTACCACGAGTCAGGCTTCTGACGCCTGTCTAACTTCAGTACGAACACTTGCTGGATGTCGCCGGGGGAGTATCCATCTCATAAATCATGGATCAAAAAATGTTGATCTTCTCATTGCGCATAATATACCCGATGATCTCCTGAAAAAATTTACCTTTGGCGATCTTCATAAAGTCATCTTTACGGGAACATCACAGTTCTTTGTTGCTCCGAATGACGGGCCGGAATCCCTGATAACCGGCGGGCAGATACCAATCCTGGAAGGTGATAGGGTGGTAGGAGCCCTATCTTTTATCTTTGACGAGCCCCATCAGCTCCCCTCCGAGATTCGTGATACGATAGAAATTATGGTTTCCCAACTCGGAAACTCCCTCACCAGGATTATATCTGAGGAGCAGGTCAGGAGCAGGCAGGAGGAACTTAATGAGCTCTATGTTGCAATGCAGGAGCTCGTAATGGTTATTGACATGAACGGAACTATCCTCAATGTCAACCCTGCCGTAACCAGAGCTCTCGGATACCAGGAGGCAGAACTGATCGGAAATCCGATTCATATGCTCTATGACAGCGGGATTCGTGACGCGATCATCTTCCAGTTTCTCAACCTCACCGGTTCAGGTTCCAGTATCAGGAATGAATTTCCTTTTCTTGCTCGGGATGGTACCCGGGTTCCGGTTGAAACTCGCGGAACCGTGGGAATCTGGGGAGACCAGAATGTGCTCTTTAGTATCAGCAGGGATATTCATGAGCGGCTCGAAGCTGAACAGAGGCAGCATGAGAATTTTGAGCGAATTCAGGCGATTCTCTCTTCATCCACTGCCCAGATCTTCCTGAAGGATCAGAACCTTCACTATCTCACGGCAAATGTTCCATTCAGTGATTTTGTAGGGTTTGAACTCAAGGAGGTTGAAGGAAAGACCGATAGAGATCTCTTTTCGCAGTCTATTGCAACCAGCAGGGAACTGGTGGACCGGCAGGTTATCACCGAAAACATTCCGGTTTATAATATTGAAGAAGCGGTGCATTCAAAAAACGGAGATCTGGTATGGCTGGTCTCATCAAAAGTCCCGGTTCATGATCAGCAGGGAAATGTATCCGGGATTGTCGGCACATCACTTGATATCACCGATCTTGTACGAACCAGGCAGGAACTCATCCATCGCGATAAAATCCTGAGTGTAGTCAGTTCTATTGCATATTACATGGTACGCAGTGCTGACTGGAATGCTCTGATTCCGGATTGTCTCGCATTGTTAGGTCAGGCGACTGAAAAAAATTCTCTCTTTTTTTCCAGAGTTATCAGTGATAACGGGAATTCTTTATGCCAAATCCTCTATGAATGGCAGGATGAAAAGCAGTCACCGGCAGACCCTGTACATAATCATGAGTTTTATTCCCTCCTGGTGAAGTCAAGAATCGAAGAACTTGTCAGCCTTCCTTCAATTCAAGGAACAATTGCAGACATTCCAGAAGATCTAATTGCCAGATTTGGAGATCACCTGCCGCAATCATACCTCTTTGTACCGGTATTCACTTCCGAATCGCTCTGGGGAGTCATCGGATTTGTGGATCTCCACCGCCTGGAACTTCTTCCACCTGCAATCGTTGACTCATTGATAACTGCCGCAGGAATTATCGGTTCGGTGATAGATCGCGCCCAGACTGAAGAACTCTTCCACCGTCCGGTTGAACGATCACTGGTTGGAATATATCTGGTCCAGGATGAGCATTTCATGTACATCAATCCCCGGATGTCCGAAATTTTGGGGTATCCAAGGGAAACACTTGAGACGATGCCATTCACCCTCTGTTTCCATGAAGATGATACCACACTAGCCATAGAACGTCATCATCGGGTTTTGGAAACTCCGAATGCCACTGATGACTATGAGATCCGGGCTATTACCGCTGACGAACGAGTGATTTATCTAAAAAACCTGATAAGTCAGTTTACGTACCAGGGAAGACCTGCTGTCATCGGTAGTATCATGGATATTACTGCACGAAAACAGTCTGAATCAGGACTGCGTCAGTCACTGCACGAGAAGGACATCCTCCTTCGTGAAGTTCATCACCGGGTGAAGAATAATATGCAGATCATTGTCAGTCTGCTCAGAATGCAGAGCTCGTTGATCGATAATCCTGAAGTCACGGCTGTTTTACAAGAGAGTAAGAACCGGATCCTCTCGATGGCGATGATCCATGAGAAGCTGTACCGGACCGATAATCTGATGAGCATTAACCTGCTCGAATATCTCAATTCACTTGCAAATACCATCATTTCCGACTTTTCATATGATGAGTCGCAGATAACTCTTAGCCTGGTCTGTGATCCCAGCCTTGAGATGACAATTGACGCTGGAATCCCGCTTGGGCTTATCACCAACGAACTCCTGACAAACACATTTAAACATGGCATGAAACCTGATGAAAAAGGAACAATCTCGATAACTGTTGTCCATACCAATCCGGAATGGCTTGATTTTACGTATCGGGACAGTGGAAAAGGACTTCCTGAAGGGTTCGTGCTTGAGAACTGTGATTCACTCGGTATGCAACTTATTCAGAATCTGGTATTTCAGGCAAGTGGTGAATTGACCATGGGTAGCGATCACGGAATAGTGGTCACGCTGAGAATTCCGATGAATGAGGGGTTTATTACACGGGAGGGAAGCAATGCCACAAGGGAGTAAAATTCTGGTTGTCGAGGATGAGATGATCATCTCGATGGAGATAAAACAAAAACTGCAGGTAATGGGGTATGTAGTCACCGGTCAGGCGATAACCGGAGAATCTGCCATCCAAAAGGCAGGAGAGACTCAACCGGATCTCATCCTGATGGATATCAGGCTCAAAGGGGATATGGATGGGATTACTGCAGCAAAACGGATTATCGATCTCTATGACCTCCCCATCATCTTTCTGACTGCACATTCTGATAAGGCGACGCTTGAACGTGCCATCGCAGTCTCACCATCGGGGTATCTGCTCAAGCCGTTCAAAGAACGAGAACTCATGACCAATATTGAGATGAGCCTGCATAAGCACCGGGTTAAACAAAAACTCAAGGAAGAGATAACTCCCCTCTCATCTCCGGGAATATACAAGGAACTCTCCTTATTTCCGGTTCCGGTCATGACAACTACTAAATCCGGGCTGATAGAATATGTGAATCCTGCTGCACTCAGGATGACCGGTTATCAAGAACCTGAACTTGTTAAGAAACCAATTTTATCATTGATCGGCGAGCAGGAACATGTCCGTGATGCTACTGCTGGGGAGAGTCTTCCAGCCCGTCCTCACCCGATAATGCCTGATCAGGTCGGCCTGCGACATAAAAACGGTACTTCCCTGCCGATTACCATCTCGGTAGGTCTGATAACGGGTGAAACCGAAGATGACCTCCGAAATCTCTACATGTTTACCGGAAGTGAAATATTAGAAACAGCAGATTTTCATTTCGGACCTGGGATAATTCAGAACCTGATGCAGATCACCGCAGCGTTGAAACTCCCGGCATTTGTGCTTGACAAGCGAATGGTGCTTGCCGGGTATAACCATCTCTTTACAGAGATGGCACGAAAAGCAGGCATCAGCCAGTATATGCTGAATCGTCCGATGTTTGAAACACCAAACTTTTTACTTTTTGCTGATATGCAGGATCTTCAGGAGATATTCATATCTGGCGATACCAATGTCACGATAAAAAAGTTCAAGACCGGTGATGAGGTGGCATTTATTCAGTTTACGCGGATTCCACTGAAAAAAGATAAAGTGACCACCCATATCGCGACCGTTATGCTTGACGTGACGAATGAGCAGCAGGCACTGTACGAGGTTGAACGCATCAAAAAGGTTTTTTCAGAACTCTTCTCAGCACTTGAACAGTTGCGGACAATCTCCAGGGAAATATAAATTACCCTACAGGAAACGATCAAAAGGGTATACGAAATTCAGGGTGAAAACGGAGGAAAAGATGAAGAGTGGGGCCCTCGTCTGCTTAATCTTCTGACAGAACTAGATATCTCCTGGATTCATTACTCAGAGATCAAGGATACGATGAAAGGACCATAATCCTTCCGTTTCTTCGGTTCATGGACAACTCATCTCTTCCTGAGCAAGATCCATTAATTCGGTGGCGATCATCTGTCTGAGTTCTTCGATCGACCCTGAAAGATTCGATTTTTCATCAGGTCGCAGGTTCACCATCTTTTCCTGCCTGTTCAACAGTTCTTTCAGATAGGTAAGCATTCTGCGTTTGCGTATCATCTGCTGGCATGATTTCGCCTTTTCTTCTGATAATCCAGCAGCGAGTGCTTTTTTGTACCGTTCTTCGCACTCACAGATGATCTCCCAGACCTCATCAACCACAGCGACAAGCATGGTTCGCTCAAGTGGTTTCATAACAAACCCATCGATCTTCATGCCGTATCTGACCGCCTCTTCGGCTGTCATCATTTTACCAGTGAGAATTAATACAGGCAGATCTGCAATCTCCTCATCACTGCGGATCAGGTCAAGAACTTCCCACCCTGAAACCGGTTCCATCATGAGATCGAGAAGGATAACATCAGGGCGAACAGATTTTATCGTCCCGATGGCTTTTGAACTGTCAGTCTCAATTTCAATCTGACGCTCACCGGTTGTTAATATCCTCTGATACATCTGAACCAGAGTCGCGTTGTCATCGATTAATAAAATCTTCATATTTCCTTCCGGGTATCATGCTGAAGTTCAGTTCATGGTTCATTCATTCCCATACCTGGCAGATTCCATACCCTGCCATTCCATGTATGAAAGAACTTTCGAGAGGCTTGATACGAAAATATCGTGAATAATCTTATGAGTTCTTTTATCTTTAGCAACATATTAATAACTTATTACCTAAATGCATCGATTGTACTGAGGGATTCCGTATGATATCAGTCCTGTATGTGGATGACGAGCCTGTTTTACTTGAACTCGGTAAACGGTTCCTGGAGAAATCAGGCAAAATTAAAGTAGATACTTTCCTCTCCGCTGATATCGCAATAAAGATCCTCTCTCCTTCGCGCTATGATGCCATAATATCAGATTATCAGATGCCGGGTATGGACGGACTTACCTTTCTCTCAGCAGTCAGGGCCATTCAGCCGGATCTTCCGTTCATTGTTTATACCGGCCAGGGTGATGAGGGCACTGCAATTAAGGCATTGAACCACGGTGCTGATTATTATCTCCAGAAAGGTGGAAACCCCAAGATTCAGTATTC
>NZ_JAJRBM010000050.1 GCF_028679455.1 Methanospirillum sp.
GTATTACTAAGAGATCTTCAGCCGCTTCTGACATATATTTGTGAGAATCATATACACCCTGGTTGTAGATATCAGGAGCTAATTTTTCCATGATGAAATCAAGCAAAAATCCTGCAGCTAAATCCCCAATGGTTTCTTCTCTCTCATGAGAGAAATAGTTCTTTATCTCAGAAACCATGAAGTCTCTTCTCTCTTTTGTTAATTCGATCTGATTTTCCTGTTTCATGGAGATTCCTCTTTCATGTCCTAAACACCACAATAGTTCAATGGAGGATCATAGTCCCTACCTAGACTCATGAGAAGGTACATGGTAAAAATTATGTTTTCCAGAAGAAGAGACTCGTTATCAATGAAAGGATACCATATGCGATAAAGAAGATACCCAGCACCAAGGTCAAGAAGGCAGTACCGATACTTGGATTCATGAATAGGTACAGACCGAGTAGAAAACTGATTGTCCCGAGTATCCCGGTGCAGATACGGTGTTTCTCCCATTCGATAGAGACCGCAAATGCGAACGTGAGCAAACCATTCGCTACAAGCCATAATGCAATCAGATACCCGATAGCAATGGTAGCAACATACGGAGAAAGAACTGCCAGAAGACCTATCACAATACTGATAAGACCTGAACTCAGCATATTCAGTTTTGCCTTTCCGCTTGGAACGGAGAGCCCGAATCCAAAGGTAAGGATTCCAATGAAGAGGAAGATGAGGCCAATTATCATTACTAAGAAATCGAATACCGCTAACGGTGCAGTAACGGCAACAATTCCAAATCCAAGAGTCACAAGACTCATAAATACCGTTAGAATTCTGCCTGTATCCATCCCGGTTTGGTTGGGAGCCAGGATATAAATACCTAATTACATCAGGTTGACATTCATGAAAGATACTTACAAATCATACAATCCACGATGAGATCTTCCGGAGAATCAGAGATCGTTTCACCCTCTGGTCATCGGTGGCCCGAAAAACATTGAATATCGGCATGCAACTCATAATGACCGCAATTTACCGTAACAGTTCAAAATTGACTGTTCGGTGCAACGGATAACCACCCCTACCATTAGAGGAACCATATAAAGAAAAATCATTGTCAGACGCATGTCTGCTGAACTTTTGATCTTCCGGTTTAGCTCGAGTATCATCTGAAAAATATAGAATAGATTCATCTAGGATGGCCGGATTTTAATATATTTAGATCCTGATGTTTGAGATAAAAAGTCAGATCAGGAAACGGAAAAAATCCTGGATCACCGATTAAATGCGGATTATATAATCATAGAAGCATATTTTTAATTCCCCCATTTCTTTCCATAACCCGGATCGTTTCTATCCAGGTAGGCAGAACCTGAAGCGATCCCGGTATCTGCAATAACCGGGAAAGGGTGACCAGAGTGATCGAATATCAAACCAGATGATACGATCTTCTTTATCCTCCCCGGTGAGAAAACCATGAATACCGAGGGAATCAGTCCCTTCAGATCTGTTCATCAGATCAAAACCAAAGAATCATACCCATAGGGTGAAAGGCATGAAACCAATCACAATTTGTACAATACTCATCATACTCGCAGTGACCCAGATCTGCCTGGTATCAGCGGATGATGGGTTTGACAGAACAAACCCCGGACAGCAGAACCCTCCGAACCTGACCAGCGGGGTACCTCAAACAGACCAAAAGGGTACACAAAACCCCGACAGTAATCAGCAGGGCCAGCAGGCAATAGGACAGAACCGAGGGCAAATCTCCCCGACTCAGACCCAGACCAATCCGGGAACGGGAGCAGCACAACCAGGGGCAGTAAAACAGGTACCCAGCCAACCAGCCACTCCGGCAGGAACCCAGCAGCCCCAGAAGATCACCTCTCCGACCCCAGGCCAGGCTGTTACCCATAAGGAGCCGGTATCTCCAACCATCAACCCAACCCAGCAAGTACAGGAACCAGCACGATCACCGGCATCCGGAGGTCAGTATAAAGATGTCAGATTTCCTCCCTCATTTCCAGTCATCAGACAGGACAGTGCCGCAATTCAGGTGACGAGTAACCCGACAGGAGCACAGGTATACCTTGACGGGTCATACCAGGGAATAACCCCGTCATCCGGATACCTGGAGTTATCAGATCTGTCACCAGGAACATACACGGTCAGACTAACCAGTTCCGGGTATACCGATTACTCAACCGAGATAACCCTTTCCAGAAACGAGGCTGCAACGATCTCTGCAGATCTGACTGCAACATATGTCCCCTCACAGTACGGAGCACTCTCAGTCCAGTCCAACCCGGCAGGAGCCGGAGTATACCTGGATAATGAGTACAAGGGAATAACCCCGCTCACACTCCAGGGTGTCGCGATCGGTTCGCACAGCATCATCATCAAAGACGACGGGTATTCATCATACAGCGGGGATGTGTACATCACATCGGATCAGGCATCAGGACTCTCAGTCACCCTTACCGCGACGGTCACCCAGGCACCGACCACCGTTCCGATGCAGCCGCCTGCACCGGAACCGACAAAATCACCAATATCTCCCTGGTTACCCTTCTTTGGTCTTGGACTGGCAGGTCTTGGCTTTAATTCATCGTTAAAACGGAATTAATTCCGCTTTTTTTTCGCAGGGGAACCCTTTCGAGAGGACACATTGATGAGCCATTCATCAGCTCCGGGTAAGCCCTCATATACTCTGCCCGAGTATGCTCATCTATGACTCAGGATACGGGTGAGTTCCGATCAGCATACCGGATCATCATCCTTCTTGGTATCGTCGCACTCTGCGGGGATATCATCTACGAAGGGGCCCGGAGTATCAGTGGCCCGTACCTGCTCTCTCTCGGCGCCTCTGCGATGCTCATCGGGACCATCACCGGAGTCGGAGAGTTTCTCGGATATGCGGTACGCCTTATCTCAGGACGGGCTGCAGACAGTACACACCAGTACTGGACACTGACTATCGGCGGGTATGCAATGCTTATAGCAATACCACTCCTGGCATATGCCGGATCCTGGGAGATGGCTGCCCTGCTCTTCATTCTTGAGCGGATAGGAAAAGGAATTCGATCACCTGCAAAGGACACCATCCTTGCGAATGCAACCGCCCCGGTAGGGCGGGGAATGGGATTTGGAATCCATGAACTCCTTGACCAGATCGGAGCAGTAGCCGGCCCGGTAATCCTCGCGGTATCTCTGGCTGGATCCGCAGGATACCAGCAAGGGTTTCTCATCCTCTTTATTCCGTTCATTCTTCTCTTGGTCCTGGCCTTTGCAGCATGGAGACTCCTCCCTGATCCAATGGGATTTGAGACAGAGCATTGCACACCAAAAAAAGAGACAGAGGGTATCAGCCGGAAGTTTGTAATATTCTCTCTCTTTACCCTGCTCTGCACAACCGGATTTCTTTCATTTCCCCTGATATCATTTCATGCCCTGAAGACGGGGCTCATCCCGGTATTTGAA
>NZ_JAJRBM010000051.1 GCF_028679455.1 Methanospirillum sp.
ACCTGAGTATTTCGTTTCCCCCTTATCGAATCCATATTTTTGCCCCCATCCCGGCAGGATATTATTTGGAATATATCCTAATTGTTATTATAATATATGACAATAAAAAAGTATAGTTATTGATCGGGATTTTAATTGCCGATTCTTTAATTTCTATGAGAAAAGTATGTGGGAGGAGGGATTCGAACCCCCGAACGCCTGCGCGATAGGACCCTAAATCCTACTCCTTTGACCTGGCTCGGATACTCCCACAACAATTGGGTGCGATCAGGATCTTTCGGATAAAAATCAGGCTGCTTCTGGGGAACCGGGCCCCTCGAGTACCTGTCTAACCTGTGCCTGAAGTTTTTCAAACTTTTCCTGAAGTGCTTTTTCTTGTCGTTCGATAGATTTAATTCTGACTTCGAAGGTTTCAGTCTTCTCTTTTAGTTTATCTAAAACATGATCACGTGGCTTTTCAACCACAATGGTTCCGATTGTCATATATACTACAGCATTTTCAGGGGCGTCTCCGAGTTCTTCTGCAGCCCTTCGTGCCTCTTGTGCTGCCAACTCATACTGATTTTTTTGATTAACCACAGTCTGAAGTTGCTGTTGTAATTGCTGCAGCATATTAATCTGATTCTGCACCTTTGGTGGAATAGTATTCATGGTGTAATTCCTTTTTAATATTATACCTATTCAGATTTGAGTTCTGTCAATCATCTCGGATGCTACCTGAATTAACCGAAGCCATGAATTTAATGCAGCTCGCAATGCCGGGAGATCTGATGCTTGTACTGATAATTCCAGTATTCCATCTGATTTCACTCTGCACATCCCGTGTGATCTGCCTGAATTTTCATCAGCCTCTTCTGGGCTCACTGCATCATTGATGATAGATGCATAGGGAATTTCAAATCTGAAATATGCGGTATGCATATGATCTACTGCTAAATTTTCGTTCCGATCTTTAGGATTGTCTGCCTACGCTGGGGACCATCCATTATGAGAACTGGTTCCTCCTGTGGTTTACTAATCACAGGATAGATCTGATGTAACCGGGAGAATAGATCTATATCGGAAGTTACGATCCCTTTTGTTAACAAACCCTCACGTACTCTACATTCTATTTTGAGGATCCTCCGCTCGAACTCAGGTTGACCATTATTATACCAGCGAAGAATAGTCTCGTTCTTCTCCTGAGAAATTATAAAAATAGATGAATCTGTCCCAATAAGTTCACGAATCCCGTGTTTTCCCCGTGCAAGATATCTGGCTCCTAAGGCAAATGCAAGATCACGTGCCAGATCCCTGCTTTCTATGGTTGATCGTCGTGATGTGGTAACCAAGGTCATCGGGCTTTCAATTCTTTGATCGCTGCCCCGCGTTCCTTGAAAAGAATACGATGTCCACAAAATGGGCATCGTACATTCACGTCTATCTCAACCTTCTGTTTACACCGGGCACACTTATATGAGCCTGGCATAGTAAGGTTATACCTCCTTTACAGTGCGTTCAATTGCGCGGAGTGCTATTTTAAGGTTAGGAGTAACCGGAACGTATGCGCCACCTGCATATTTGAAATTGCATTTTTTGCATTCCCAGATTCCAGTTCCTTTTCTTCTGACCGCGATGTTATCGCACCGAGGACAAGTGTGAGTAGCTTTTGAAATAACTTCGATCTCACGTACCCTTTTTCGGATAAATCTTCCATATCGTGGCCCAAATCGACCAGTGGATCCGGAAACCCTGCCTTTTGCCTTCGTCTTGACACTACCCATACAAGATACCTCTATCGAATGTCCTTTTAATTATGTTCTTAATCCACTTATACTTACTTGATAAGTTTGGTCTCTGCTTCCCCATGACTTATTTTATTGATCAGATCATAAAACTCGTTTTGAATTCCTGCCGGTATGGTAACAACACAGATCCATGACCCGTCTTTTTGCCACTCCTGCTGATCAATGGATGCGGCAGATTGAATTTCTCCATATGCACGTGGGGCATAATCTGCCGGGATATGTACTGCAACTCTGACTTCCTCAAACTTAATTGGAATGAGTGGCCGAAGCAGTTTCATCGTGTCCTTTACGAGTTCTTCGAGACTGCGGAAAGGATCGATGTTTACTTTTACCTCATCCATAGCCATCTCAATACGTTGAGGGGGATGAGGGTGGCCGGTCTGGGGATTTATGGCATTTCGTGCAATAAAGAAAACGACCTGTTTGCGCTTCTCTGCTATCATTGCACGCCGCTGCTCTGCAGTGAGGTGGATCTCTCCTTTCTGGATAATCCTGGTGGCAATCTCCTGAAATGAGGTAGTTCCAAAAACTTTTTTCAGGGATTCATCTGATGCTTTTTCTGCCTGTGATGCATTTTCAAATATATACAGAGCAGCTACCGCTTCCTCAATGTCTATCGATTCTCCCTGACGGATTTTTGCTGCGATATTTGGGTCTACCAGTATTTCGAATCGTTCACCATGGCTCTCAATTCTGGCAACCACTGCATGATCAAGTGGTATCATCCTTGCATCTCCATAGTGTCTCTGAATTTATGCTGGTTGATCGATATACGTGGCTACTTCCTCGCGTGTCATCTTCCTGAAAATGCCCTCATTACGTGAGATAACTCCAATCTCAACCGTTCCGACATCGAACTTACCTTCAGTAGCTTCGTTAAGTGCTTTTAATCCAAGTTTGATTGCGTCATCCAGGGAACACTCATAATTATACTCCTCTTCAAAGAGTTTCATTACCGCCGGACGTCCGGTTCCGATTCCGGTTGCCTTGTATTCCAGAAGTGTA
>NZ_JAJRBM010000052.1 GCF_028679455.1 Methanospirillum sp.
GGAGAAACAGGGACACCAACTCCCGTGACTACATCTGAAAAACCCAAAGAAACCTCAACACCGACACCCACACAGTCAAGTCCGCTTCCGATCAGCATCTTAATTGTGGGAATTGGCATTGGTGGAGCATTCGCACTCAGAAAAAAGATGTAACTATTCTCCGGCAAATTCCTTCATCTTTTCTTTAAAATACGCCTCAACCAGAATCATAACTTCTTTTTTCCCTCTGGCAGCAATCAGATTGCGTACATCTCCCTCCATATTTGCAAAATTCAACCGTTCAGGAGAATCTATTAATTCAACATCAAACTGATTGATAATATCACGAATTATTGACCGTGGAGTGCCTGGAGGAAAGATCAGATCGTACAGTTGCGGTGAGGTCTGCTCATCCATGAGGTACTGTATTCTGCGAAAACTCATGAGCATTGTTATTTGGTTTTTTGAAAACCATTATTCAGAACCTCTCTGATCCACCAGATGGAACAAAAAATGAAAGATGAGGATATATCATCTGCCGATGGCAATCCGACGGGACATAATACACTTGCCACCTTTCACACCGCCAATCGGATTATTCGTTTTCCCAAGGGAATTCATACATCTTCCCATCAATGCAGCCCCACGGGCAAGGCCATCATCAACAAACACCAGATGATCCACTGGATCAGTAAACAATTTCCTGGCCGTCAAGCCCTCCAGAATATAATCTGGTTTTTTTCCTGAAATTGCGGCACGACCCGTAAATCCGATTGAAGTATTAGGGAAAATGAGACCGAGTGACTGGGTTACATCGATCATTCTAAGTGCCATCTGCGCACAGACACGATCAATAACTTCGTTTAAAACCCCTACCGAATGGTTGGAAATAATCTCCTTTCCAATCGCTTCCAGATCAGGGAGGGTGCTGCCATTTACACCTGCATCCACACCGATCAGTGCCACCCCGGATTCACTCGCAACCTTTGCATATACCGGAACCATCCCATACCGGGTTCGGTTATCAGGGACTACCTCAACAGTTATTAATTCATGACAACGGTTCACATAGGATTTAACCAGATCTGATTCTTTCCGAAGAGAAAGGCCTGATACATGAGTTTTATCTCCAAAAATATCAAGAGCAGTTCCGGTCCTGGCTTTAACAAGACCTGTTCCTCTGACAATTGAATCGGGAATTGCACCTGCAAGTCCACAGAAATTTCCTATCGTTCGTGCAAATGGATTTGTGCTACCCGGGTCCACATCACTGGTTACTCTGCCATCAAGAGTGGTTCCAAAGTCTATTGAGATGCAGGGATTTCGAAAGTCCACAGGAGTCCATTTGGCACCTTCCTTAATTCCTGCCATCGCAAGTTCTCCTTCCATCTCATTTGCAACCATCTCAACACCAGTAGTACCTTGAGGAGGAACAACACCTGCTACTGCTCCTGAAAAATTAACACGGTCTGCAAAAGAGAATGGTTGCAGCTTTGCGGACTGATTCGCTTTGGACATCGGAGGAGTCATCTTTTTGGGGGGTACTCCTGCTTCCAGACAGCCGTTTGCAAGAGCGATGATAAAATCACCAACCTGGTCAGGAGAATCCATCGCCGCTACCACTCCGGTACTACGGACCACAAAATCCAGATCCTTTTTGATATCCAGCTTTGCATCCATATGACATTTTATCAGGGTATCACGGACCAGTTCAGTGACAGACTCACGCGTAAGTTCAGTCCCATCCAGTGTCTTACCAAATACATCTTCACCGGGTTTGGGTGGCCTCACATCACGGCTCATGCTCACTGTTTTATTGATAACATAACTCATCCCGGTCTCCAGGCTAACCCCGGTCAGAATACATTTGGTAGTGGTATTACCCATTTCTACAGAAGCAACGATGAAATAAGGTTTTTCATCAAATTCCCGGCATTCCATCCCAGGTCCCCTGACAATACGAGGTGGTGGGGGGCTTTCAACGATATGTGGCTTTGGTGAAGAATGAAATAATCTGCCAAGAATACCGGGATTCATAAGAACTTGTCATCTGATGTGACCGATATAGGTTTCGATATATTCCCTCATATATCGAAAACCCATATTGGAAACGATAATAGAATGCAGGATAAACGATGAGTACATGTCAGAGCCCCATTATTGTCAAAGTTGTCAGTTCTGCGTACCAATATTAGGGAAAAATAAAGAAGTTTTAAGACTCGAATGCTGGAGATTACCTCCGACACCGCTCTTCGCAGGGACTGATTCAGAAGGAAAACCCAGAACAACTTTTGTAAGGCCACGGCTTGAAGGAAGCTGGAAATGTGGTGAGTGGAAAGAGAAGAAGATTGGATATTGGTGAACCTGAGGTATTACTCATTCAGGGTCGTTTATCTGATTTATTATCAGGGAAGAACACTTGAACGAGATCTTCAATCTGCATCTTCTCCCCTCTTCTTGATAATTCATAATAACATGCTGCACATGTACGTGCGTCATCAAGAGCGCGGTGGGCGTTGCCTGGTTCAGACCCGAATAATTTGAGATGTAACAAAGATAGTGAAGGCCATTTGAACCCTTTTCCAAATCTGCCAGGGATACCACAGAATTTAGTTCCTGATCTCATGGTACAGATTCCTTTCATCTCAGGAAGATGATCTCTGAACCCTGCACGGATAAGTTCAGTGAGCAGAATCCGGATATCATACGAAAGATTGTGTGCAATAAGCAGATCAGCATTACGCGCACAATCGCAGAATCGGGATAATACTTCAGTTACCGGCAACCCTGAATCAGTAGCTTCAGAGGTTGTAATACCATGAATGGTTATGGCTGATTCAGGAATCGTAAATCCTTCAGGTTTTACCAGAAATGAAAACTCTTCTATGTGAGTTCCGGTTTCACTCATCAGAATCCATCCCAGTTCAACCAGTCGTGGCCAGGAAAAAGGGTCCGAACGAATTTTTCTATCACGGGATGGGAGCCCGGTGGTTTCAGTATCGAAAAAGAGAAGAGTTTGCGGCTTTTTTATGGGTTTTATATCTTTTTTATGCTGCATAATTACCTGACGCTGATATTTCAGAGGGTGGGAACCCCAACTCGTAAATATACTGTATTCACATGTTGCTATAAGGAAACACGATGGTTATTGCACCGGTTCATATCGAGGGAACAGATAAAGGCAGGATAATGCTCTATGCACTGAGTACCTGTGGCCATTGCAGACGAACACGTGAACTTCTGAATGAGTTGGGAGTTGCATATGATTATCTCTATGTGGATCAACTCTCCAGGACAGAGATGGATGAGATCATTACAGAGATTGAAAAATATAATCCACGTGCATCATTTCCAACCATGGTTATTAACGGCACCAAAGTTATCATCGGCAGCAGGGAGGATGAAATTCGGGAGGCGTTGTCCTGATGGCTAATCCATCACCACTATCAGAAACTGAAAGACGTTACCAGGAACTGATTCGCGAGGCTGAACGAAGCGGGTATCATCTTAATCCTGATCTCGGGATGACGATGGGATTGATCGAAGGATTATTGACCAACAACAAGAGGTATGGATACGAAGCATGCCCGTGTCGCCTATCATTAGGCACGCTTGATGATGATCGCGATATCATCTGTCCCTGTGATTATCGTGACTCAGATCTCTCTGAATTCGGTGCCTGCTATTGTGGTTTATACCTGACCGGAGACCTGATCTCATCAAATGCAAGTGCTCCATCAATTCCGGAGAGAAGACCTGCACGGAGTGTCCGCAAGTCACTTCAGGAACCCACTGATTTCAAACAGAGTAACCTTCCGTATCCGGTCTGGCGATGCAAGGTCTGCGGGTATCTGGCAGCACGTGATGCTCCACCGGAAGTCTGCCCCATCTGTAAAGCAAAAAAGGATCGGTTCGAAAGATTTCTGTAACCAGATGCTGGATCGACAGATCTTATCTCTCTTTTTGATCCATATGTTCCTGTGAATACCGTAACGATAGAAGTTGTAGGGTACCAGGATTCCGAATGCTCACCATTTCCCTGTGATGAGAATCGCACCTGTGAATTATCCTCATGTAAACCATCAAATAAACTGATTCCTGCAACTGAAGCCCTTCGGGCACGACTACAGGAAGAATTTTCTGCAGATACTATCTCGGTTCAACTGATTCTGCTTGATGAAGGTGTCCCTGATTTTGTCAGGGAGATATATGAGGCTGAACATCCTGCTATTCCGATGATTCTCATAAACAGGAAACTGTTTCCAATCGGTCGAATCTCCTGGCCGCAAATAAGAGATGCAGTCAGGCAGACGCTGGCAGTGTGAGGCCAGGTGTATCAATCTCAATCAGGAACATAGAATAGGATGAGTCAACAATACCACTAGTATATGATGCGGGGGATGCATGATGTCACTTGACGAACTCTATCTTAAAGGGCCCGTCATAGCGGTAGAACGTAATCCGTCCGATATCTGGCAAGTCACTTCAATTTCTGGTAACGCTGTTGAGACTGGTTTTTTCCCCACCTGTGAAACCTTCGATCTTATATCTGTCATCAGAGATGAGGATCACGACCTGATAACCCGCAAACTTGGTGCTGCAGTGATGCAGAAACGAACAGAGGTAGTGATGCGATACCGGGTCTTCAATCACTCGTTAGTCAGATGGGTAGAGGATCATTGTATGCTGACATATCATGATGATGGCGCGTTACTCTCTGCAGGGAGTTTATTATGGATTTCCACGCTTCCCCTGGAGTGGCATCTTTTACGCAACGGTGCTGAAACCTGGAATAGTCTGAACTCAACAGTTCGCCACGATATGCTGAATCAACTGACTGCCGTTCTCGGTTACCTTGAGTTATCGCAGGATATGATATCAGACCCCACGTTAAAGGACTTTTTTGAAAAAGAGCTGAATGCAGCAGAGCGGATCCGGGAAAAACTCATTTTCACCAGAGAATATCAGAAAATCGGATTATATGATTTTGAGTGGGTAAAACTGAGTTCACTCATTACTGAAGCTGCAGGTGAAGCCGGGTGTAGCAGGCTTTCCCTCCTGTTATCATTCAATCTGGAGATCAGTCTTTTTGTCGATAAAACATTCAAGCAGGCAATCGTGAAAATTCTTGAAAATATTCCAACTCACGCTGGCAATGCAACAGAGATAAAAATACAATTCCAGGAAAAAACCTCAGGGGGGGTCTTGATAATAGAAGATAATGGAAAGGGTATACCAGCTGAACAAAAACATCGCCTGTTTGATCTTGGATTTGGTTCCGGGGATGGTTTTGGGTTATTTCTTGCAGAAGAAGAGTTAAAAGTCTTTGGAATCGGAATAACCGAATCGGGTGAACCTGGAAAGTGTGCCAGATTTGAACTTACGATACCAGGTGAAATTTTCCATTGCTAACTGCATAACATCAATTTTTCTAAAATCGGTTCTCAGGCAACGGTATTACTCATCTTCAGATTTCTTCTGCGCTTTAAAGCAGACACGATATGATTATGAGTATTACTCCTTTGCACATAGGTGAATCTATTATTCACCGAAACACGTATGTGTACTCTATTCTGTACCTGTAGAAGGTATCACATCGGTTAACAGAATTTGAGGTTTGAGATGAAACGAAACATTGCAATAGATATACTGAATCAGACCCCTCTTGAAAAACAACAGATAGAACTTGTTGAGCGAAAATGCCTCGGTCATCCGGACAGTATTGCTGACGGTATTGCAGAATCCATCAGTCAGTCCTTGTGCAAAAATTATCTGGACCAGTTTGGCGGAGTACTTCACCACAATACTGATCAGGGTGAGATCGTAGCCGGAGAATCTCTTCCTGCATTTGGTGGCGGTAAAATATTAAAACCGATATTTGTGCTTCTCGATGGTCGGGCTACCAAAGAATTCAATGGCGAGCGTATTCCTGCAGAACCTATTGCCCTCAAGGCAGCAAAAGATTATCTTCGAACAATCCTCCCGGAACTGGATTTTGATCGTGATGTTATCATGGACTGTCGGCTGGGCACAGGTTCTACCGACCTCCGTGATGTCTTTAAGCCAGAAGAGGGGACAATCCCACGTGCAAATGATACCTCGTTCGGAGTATCATTTGCTCCATTCTCAGAGATTGAAACCTGCGTTCGTGAGATATCATCATATATTGACAATACCCTCAGACCAAAATATCCGGTATATGGCCAGGATATTAAAATCATGGGGCTACGTCAGGGGAACTCCATTAAACTTACCCTCTGTTGTGCAATGGTAGACCGTTATGTATCCTCACTCTCTGAGTATGTCGACTACCGGTCACGCCTGCAGGAAGAAGCAACCAAAATAGCAAAAAAATGCACAGGTCGTTCTGTAGAAGTATCAATTAACACCGCAGATTGTGATTCTGAATGCAGTCTCTTTCTTACCGTCACCGGAACATCAGCAGAGATGGGTGATGATGGTTCAGTAGGTCGCGGAAACCGGGCAAACGGTCTCATCACCCCTCACCGTCCGATGAGCATGGAAGCAACCTCCGGAAAAAATCCAATCAACCATATCGGAAAGATCTACAACCTTCTCTCGAGTGATCTTGCTCATGAGTGTGTCCGTAAGGTTGATGGTATTGCAGAAATTCAGGTTCGGCTTCTCTCACAGATCGGGATGCCCATTGATCAGCCACTTATTGCAAGTGCCCAGATCATCCCTCAGCCTTCAGTGACCCTCAAAGATATCGAGAAAGATGTAAACGAGATCATCAATTATGGCCTTGAAAATATCACTTCAATAACCGAGCGGGTCATTAAAGGCGAGTTAAAGACCTTTTAATGAATATATTCCTATCACTGATACCTTCAGGATAAATAGCATATGAATCAGGTAATTCGTCTGGCCATACCAAATAAAGGTCGTATCTCAGAGCCCATACGTGAACTCATCGAACGATCAGGATTAGGAATCCTGGAGAATGGGGATCGGACACTGATCGCCAGAACCCGCGACCCTCACGTGGAGATCCTGTATGCCAGGCCAATAGACATTCCGGAATACGTTGCAACCGGGGTTGCTGATCTGGGTATCACGGGTCATGATATGGTGATAGAGCGGAGCTCAGATGTTAAAGAACTGCTCAACCTGGGTTTTGGGAATGCGACCGTTGTTCTGGCAGTACCTGAAAAGTCCCAGTTTAAAAATCCTAAAGATCTTGAAGGAAAACGGGTATCTACAGAGTTTCCGGCAATAACTAGAAAATTTTTTAAAAAACTAGGTATTAAGCCAATCATAGTCCCGGTTGGGGGAGCTTGTGAAGTTACCCCTTACCTTGGTATTTCAGATGCTATTGTTGATCTTTCCAGTTCAGGAACAACACTCAGACAAAACCGCCTTGAAGTAATCGAGACTGTTCTTGAAACCAGTACCTTCTTAATTGCAAATAAACAGTCATTGATAGGAAAAAAGGAGAAGATCGAAGAGGTTCATCTGGCACTTGAGAGTGTCATAAATGCCAGGGGAAAATGTTACCTGATGATGAATGTAGACAGGATCCATCTCGATCAGGTACGGGAGATCATTCCTGGGTTGAGCGGTCCTACTGTTATGGAAGTGGCATCCCGACCAGATATGGTTGCAGTCCATGTGGTTGTCGATGCAGAAAAAGTATACCAGTTGATTAACCGGGTAAAACAGGCAGGAGCACGGGACATTTTAGTAATGTCTGTTGAACGGCTGATCCGATAACATATTATGAAAGTCTTTCCTGCAGTAGATATTCTCGGGGGTTCCTGTGTTCAACTGGTCCAGGGAAAACGTGAATCGGCAACCATCTATGGTAATCCGCTCACCTGTGCTCAAAACTGGTTATCAAAAGGAGCTTCATCACTTCATATTGTCAACCTTGATGGAGCCTTTGGTTCTTCCACGAAAAATGTGGAGATAATCCGGAGCATTATTGCAGATACCGGAGTTGAACTGCAACTCGGGGGGGGTATCAGGTCTCTTGATGATGCCCGTTCATGGCTTGACACCGGAATTGACAGGGTAATTTTGAGCACGTTTGCCGTAAGTAACCCTGAATGTCTCACCACCCTTTCTGATGAGTATGGATCCGAGCGAATCATGGCCGGGACAGATGCACGTAATGGTCAGATCGTTGTTGATGGCTGGGAGCGTGCTGCCGGGGATTATCTTGACTGGGCAGAAGCATTTATCAGCAGAGGAGCAGGGTCCCTTCTCTTCACGAATGTAAATGTAGAAGGACTCTGTAAAGGAGTTGAATCAAAACCGGTCCGTGATCTTATACATCGTGTGAAGGTCCCGGTCATCGTTGCAGGTGGAATATCCAGCCAACAGGACGTTGCAATTATACGGGATGCAGGAGCCTTCGGGATAGTTCTCGGATCAGCCCTTTATAGTGGGAACATTACCTTAGAACAGGCAATAGAGGCTGCATCATGAGAAAAGCAACCGTATCCAGGGAGACAAAAGAAACAAAGATCAGTATTGATCTAAATCTCGATGGTACCGGTACATGTGAGATCTGTACTGGTATTCCTTTCTTTGATCATATGCTGGATTCGTTTGGCAGGCATGGGAGGTTTGATCTTTCAGTCCAGGCAAAAGGAGACCTTCAGGTGGGACCTCATCATACCATTGAGGATGTAGCCATTGTACTGGGATCAGCCTTTCGTGAGGCAATCGGAGAGGGAAGAGGGATACGGCGATTCGCTCATGTAATCATCCCTATGGATGAGGCACGGGCATTGGTCACGATTGATATAGGTGGCAGATCCTATTGTATCTTTTCAGGAACCTTTGGCGGTCCTATTGAAGGAGTCCTTGAACCATACCTGATAGAACATTTTTTTTCGACATTTGCATCGTCAGCACACATTACGATCCATCTGGAAGGTAATGGGAGATCTGATCATCATCTCTGTGAAGCGTTCTTCAAAGCATGTGGAATCACCCTTCATGAAGCAACGAGAATCACTGATCCATCAGGAAGTATTCCAAGTACCAAAGGAATTATCTGATTTTTTTTCATTGTATATGTTACAAAAACAGGAATCCATACAACCCGTATTGGATTAACTAAAACAGAACGTAAAATCACGGGATTTTGAACCGTGAAAATCCCCATCCGAAAGCACCAGACTACCCAGGATTGAGTCTGGCAGGTAATTATCGTAAATGTTCCAGCAAAAGAGAGGATGCCTTAGGCATTCTCCGCAGCCATCTTCACGTCTTCGTCTTTGATCGTCTTTCTTCCCGCGTGCTGTGCAAGACGGTTTGCTTCCCTGGTAAGGGTTGCAATGTATTCTTCAGCCTTGGTCACCAGTGCTCCAGCTGCGTCACTTCCAACTCGTTCAGCACCATTTTTCTTTGCGATTCTTACAACTGCTGCAATAGGTAAGTCTGCCATAGTCCTCTACCTCAAAAAAAAGTATCCTGATATCTATATAAACATTTCGAGATTTTTCTGAATTTTTTGATTTTGGACAATATAATCAGGGGATTTTTAATTTGCCGGTAAATACCTCACTAGGATTACGAATCGGACGAATAAAATAATATTTTATTAAATTTCCCTAAAAATCAGAGATTTAGAGAAATTATCAGTTCATCAATGATGCAGCAAGAATCAGAGCGTTTGTATAATCCGGGTTGACGCGCGAGGTATCCACGAAGATATCAGAGATATTTACGACTGGTGCCCCATGTGAAGCCCCCTTACCAGCAAAGAGAAGAGTTCTGAAGATTAAATTTCCAGAGATGCCATCCGGAGCAATTATGAGTCCACACTCATTGATAGCATCTTCAATACGGATCTCATAATGGATGGCTCCGGTTACCCGGGAAATGAGTTCAGCATCTGCCAGGGTCCTATCTACTACCGGATGCCTGCCAACATCACCAATACGCCCTCCGGAAAGAATCCCTACCTGACCCGACAGGCCGGACTTGATCGCAATCGCTTTTCCCTTTTCAATAAGGGCAATCTTCTGGTTCAGAGTCCATCCCTCATCTATTCCAACCGGAGCCAGGAAGAATTTCCTGCCTGATGCAGCTTCTAATAAAACAATCCGTTCAAGTTCAGGAACCCCGTATACAGTTTTTAGTTCACGCAGCGTGATGTTTGCTGATAATGTCCCCCGAACCGCTGCAGCAATATGATGACTGAAAAGATCTGATATCAGACGTTTTTCAGGATCAATATCAGAACATACCTGACAGGGAAACGAGAATTGAGATCCAGTATCCGGATTCGTATAACATACCACGCGATCAGATAAGGGTGAGTTGGCGATACTATCAATCACCCGAATGGGATCTTCAGATATTCCAATGCCAATTATTCCCTGTTGCATCTCTCTTCACCCAGATGAGTGATGCCACCAGATCCTGAAAAATCAAAAACACAAGTCTCCTGATCCTGATCAAATATGGTCAGATCTTGTGAATCATTAACCGAACCAATTATCTGAGTAGTCATCCCTGCATCAGCAAAGAGTTCAGTCACCGCTGCCAGATTTTTTGCTTCAAGGGTTAAAATAAAACCCATTCCAGGGTACATTCGAACCCAGCGTTCAAAGGGGATCTGATGGACATCAGGATCCGGACGTGGGATTGCACCAAGATCTACCCGTGCACCTTTGCCTGATACTTCCAGAAGCATCCCCAGCGTTCCAATGATACCGGGATTTGAGATGTCTTTGCCGGCTGTCACCAGATGTCGAGTACCTAATACTTCTAAAACACGAATCTGGGCACGAACTTCTGCAGGCGTCCGGAGTGTGGCACTATCCCAATTCAGGAAACATGACGGATGAACACGGCCATTCAGATCAATAGCAACAACAATGAGATCGCCTGATTTTGCCGTATTACTATAGATAATTCCATCAAGTGGGGCAACCCCGAGAATTGCGACATCAATAACACTATAGGGTGTGTCAGGATGCAGATGCCCGCCAACGATAGGAACGCCGAATTGCGCAGATGCTTCACGCATCCCGGCAATTACCTTATCGCGTATCTCCCCGGACGAAATTGAGAAGACATCCACCATAGCAAGAGGTCTGCCCCCCATAGCTGCAATATCATGAATATTTACCAGAACAGCACAATAACCCGCCCAATAGGGATCTGCATCCATAAGTTTGCTCCAGATCCCGTCAGCAGCAAGGAGAAGGGCTTCATCATGGTTTTTTATTACTGCTGCATCTTCTCCAAATGAAGCAATTACACCAGGACAGTCGAGCCGCAGATCGCTTACCATAGCTCCGATCTCACTCTTCCGTCTGACGCCTTCATACTCTCTGACCGCTTTTGCAATCAGATCAGTGGAACAGGTGTACTCTCCCATGGCATCTAAACTCTCATCTCCGTTTCTGTCTCATCTGACATAAACTGTCTGATTCAAGCATTTTTTTTCTTGAAATTCAGAGATAATGAATCACTATAATTCTCCACCATCTTTTTTCGACTCAGGAAGGTGCGATTTATCTGGTGTCATGTTGAATGGATCAGGAATGGACTGGGCAGAAAAATATCGTCCAAAGCATCTTGCTGACCTGGTCGGGAATAAAGAATCGATACGGCAGATGATTTCCTGGGCGCAGAACTGGACACCGGATTCAGAACCATTAATACTCTATGGTAAACCAGGAATTGGAAAAACTTCATCAGCCATAGCGCTGGCTACTGACATGAACTGGGAAGTAGTAGAATTAAATGCCAGTGATCAACGGACGAAAGCAGTAATTGAACGGGTTGCCGGAACAAGCGCCAGTACGGGTTCGCTGACAGGTAGTGGGAAAAAACTGATTATCCTTGATGAGGCTGACAATATTCAGGGAAACTCGGACAGGGGAGGGGCAAAAGCAATAGTTGAAGTAATCAAAATTGCATGCCAGCCGATTGTCCTGATTGCCAACGATTTCTATGGTCTCGATCCTGCAATCAGATCCCAATGTACCAAGATCCTATTTCGTTCAGCACAGGCCCGGACCATAACTCCACGGCTCAAGGAGATCTGCATAGAGGAAAGGATCTCCTGTGACATTTCTGCCCTGAATGACATTTCTGAACGCTCTGGTGGAGATATCAGGTCTGCAGTAACCATGTTGTATGCGGCCACCATCGGACGGACAAACCTGCACGATGAGGATCTGGCCACTTCACGAAAAGACAGCAGGTCCACAATCTTCGATCTTGTTGCCGCAACGTTAAGCAAAAAATCATCAAGATCCCTCATTGATCTTGCATTCGAGGTTGATGAAACTCCGGACACCGAGCTTCAGTGGGTTGAGGGAAATATCAGCCTGCTTAAAGATTCCAATTCTATAAGCAGGGCATATCAGGCAGTGTCCCGATCAGATCAATACCTGGGTAGAACATTTAAAAACCAGTATTATACACTTTGGAGATATGCAACCGCAACCATGCTTCTTGGCGTGAATGATAGTGTAAGCGGATCAGGCGGGGGATTTATGAAAATTATGCCCCCGGAACGATGGAGACGGATGTCCACTGCCAAACGTCAGAAGTCAGCGCGTGAGCAACTCCTCTCACGACTTGGCCGATCCACGCATATGTCTTCGGGCACCGTACGAAGCGGGTATCTCATGCCGGTTTCGCTGATGGCCCAGCAGAGTCCGGAACAGTACGCAGAATTGTTTGACCTTGATTCTGATCAACTTGATCTGCTCATTCAGGATTCAGCACTTGCCAAGTCGATTGTTAAGAAGAGAGAAGATGCACAAAAAGCTGCTGAAAAAGAGCTGAAAAAACGTCAGAAAGAAGAAGCAAAAGTTGCCCAGATTGCAAAAAAGAAGGCCGAAAAAGCATCATCCTCTGCAATTTTAAGTCCGAAAAAGTGGTCAGATACCACGGAATCATCACAAAATCAACCAGAGATTCAGGGTGCTGATAATAATATTGAAGAGAAGAAAGAAAAGTCTGAAAAATCACCAACACAATCCACGTTATTCAACTTTGGCGGGTAACATACTGACAAAGAGGCACTCCACAATCAACAATTTTATGAGGATATGAGTATCCTTCAAATCCAAGATGATACACCAGCAGATCAGAATTCAGAATCCCGGCAAATGCTATCATGGATGCCATCATCTCTTCTATTGGCCGTATTGAAAGAATACACTCAACCTCGAAGGTACTATCCACCGTAGGATTGCAGATATCAAGAATTTCATATGGCACTAACAGCGTGGTTTGTGGTATGGTAAGATCACTACAGGTGACACGAAGACCTGCCCTTTGCATCAGTTCAGCAGCGTGAGTATTGCGCCCAGTGCCAATCTCCAGCACCGAACCGTATCGTCCTGAAATAAACCGGGCTATTAACGTCTCAATATGTTTATACCCGCTCATTACTCAGATTATTTGGAATGGATATCCAAATATTCTGGGATCGGGGGGCACCACAGGGCCTTGAGATTCCGGTAGCACGTACAATTTCTCAGATCCTGGATATCCCGGTACAGATATTTACTAATCCTCTTCTCTATAACGGTTTTACCATAAGCAGACAGCAATTTGATGCTACGGCAATTCTGGCCTGCGTTGATACGTACAAACGGAGGAACAACCTTGAAGGCCCACTCCTGTTAGTAATCAATGACGATATTTTCAGACCGGCCTCACGTTACATCTTCGGACTGGCCCGTCCCCGGACTGGATCAGCAGTAGTATCCGCAGCCAGATTGAAGAACGAGTTCTGGGACCTTCCATCCGATGAGAGCGCTCTCTGCGATCGGATCGTCACCGAAGGAACCCATGAGATAGGACATCTTCTTGGTCTTGAACACTGTGCCAATGAGCGGTGTGTCATGGCAAATCCCCGATGCCTCGATGATCTCGATCATAAAAAACCCTGGCTCTGTGACGAATGCCAAGCACGGTTGCAAAGTGCCTGCTCAGTTAGTGCCAGATAAATTTCCGAAAGCACCAGGACATAGATATTTCGGGATAGAACAGGGACTTTTTTTTCCCATTTCTGAAACCAGAGCAGAGGCTATATGAGAGTTTACGGCCAATAATTTTGTTAATACGGTGGGAAACACGTGAAAAATAATCCCCTGTCTTCTATTACCCGTACCCAGATGATCTGGTCAGCAATTCTGATAATCCTGTGTACACTGTATCTCGTATGGACTCTCGGTCTTTTAAGCGGTGCAAGACTCGATGTTCCTTTCACCTATGACGGTGACGGACTTGAGTACAATCTTCTTACTAAGACAATGATCGAGAACGGGTGGTGGCTGGAAAACCCGATGACAGGTGCACCAGGCACCCTGGAATTGTATGATTATCCAATCGGGAGTAACCTCGATCTCCTGATCATGAAGTTCATCAGCCTTTTTTCCGGGAATTATGCCGTGGTGATGAATGTATATTATATCCTCGGGTTCTTCCTGACCGGTCTCTGCAGCCTGTATGTCTTCAGAGCACTCAGGATAGCCTACCCAATAGCAGTATTTGGAAGTTTGCTCTTCTCATTTCTTTATTACCATTTTTTCCGAATCTCTCATTACAATCTAACTGCCTATTACATGATTCCCCTGATGATACTGGTGATTCTCTGGGTCTGTCAGGGTGAATCTTTGTTCTGCCGGAATACCGGAAAACGGGGATTATTTTCAGGGCTTACCCTGACACATAAAGGTCTCATCGCAATATTTTTCCTGCTCATCACTTCTACCCATCCTTACTACGGGTTCTTCGGATTGCTCCTCCTGGCAGTCGCTACCCTCTGGTCGTACTCGAGGACATATCATGTGAGTGACTTCCTCAATGGTGCTATTGCCTGCGTAGTCCTGATGGCTGGCATCGTTCTGAATAAACTTCCCTCGCTTGTGTATGGACTTCTGCATGGGCCGTCCTTTGTGATGTCATACCGGTATGCGTTTGAATCCGAAACCTGGGGGATGAAACTGATCCAGTTGCTCCTTCCAGCGCAGGGGCATCGGATCCCATTTCTTGCTGATATCGCCCAGCAGTACACTCAATACCGACCCCTGGTGAATGAGAATGTAAGTGCATCACTAGGAATCATCGGAAGTATCGGCCTCGTCATCACGCTTGGCTGGATATTCATCAGAGGTTTTCCCCTCATTCAGGCCAAACTGGCAGAACGTGCTCCTCTTGTGGATCATCTTTCCCTGCTCACCTTTGCCTCAATACTGATTGGTACGATAGGAGGAATCTCAGCGATCATTGCTCAGGTGTTTCCTGATATCCATTCATATAACCGCATCAGCCTTTTTATTGCCTTCTTTGGCATTCTGATCGTGCTACTCCTGTTGCAGCTCGTATTTGAACAGTACCGCACCCTCCCGTTATTCTGTCCGCTCTTCCTGATACTGCTCCTGGTGCTTCTCACTGCCGGGATCTTTGATCAGGTTCCTGCCGGATATGCACTGACACCCGGTTCTGACCGGGAGAAAGAGTTCCAGATGCAGGCTGATTACTTCGGACAGATCGAACAGAAGATGCCTGCAGGATCTTCCATCTTTATCCTTCCGGACATCGGCGGGTTCCCTAATTCCAATCCTCCAGGAAAGATCAAGGGTCTGGATAGTCTGAAACCATATCTGCATACCCATAACCTGAAGTGGAGTTACCCCACGATGAAAGGAAGATTCTGGGATAACTGGCAGACTGCAGTCTGTGCATCCACTCCTGAAGACATGGTGGGTCATCTCTTTGCGACAGGGTTTACCGGTATGTTAATTGATGGATATGGATATGTTGATGGTGGAGCAGCAACAGAGGCCACGATTCAGAATTTGACCGGAGTTTCCCCGATGATGAGTACAGATGGGCGGTATGCATTCTATGATCTGACTTCATATATGAATCAGAAAAAAGCCGGTATGAATGCAGCACAATTTGAAACTGCAAAACAAGAGTATATCTCCACGATGATGGCAAGATCAGAACTTCAGAATCCTTATTTTGGATCAGAAGTGCGTGAAAAACTAACTACTCAGTAATAAATCCCTCTTTTCTGACAGGCTGAACCAATTTCTGAAGAGAAACTGATCGGAAATTATCGCTTCAAAATAGATTTCTAATTTCGTGATTGAATAGGAAAAGAAGAAAGGGATTATCCGAACAGGGCACCAAGCCCTGCCATGCCGCTCTCTTCTTCTGCCTTCTTGTCTTCCTTTGGTTCCTCTGCTGCTGCAGCTGGAGCTGCGCCTGCTGCTGGAGCAGCTGCTGCTGCAACTGCAACGGGTGCAACAGCTGCCTTGCTGATTGCATCCTCGATGTCGACGCCATCAAGGGCTGCAACCAGTGCCTTTACACGGGATTCGTTAACTGCGATACCTGCGGCAGAGAGAACTGCCTGAACAGCGGATTCGTTGACATCCTTACCTGCTTTGTGCAGGAGGA
>NZ_JAJRBM010000053.1 GCF_028679455.1 Methanospirillum sp.
AGTCCCATCTGCATTGAATCTCACAAGTTTAATGCCGGTTGGATGAATATTCTCTGCAGTAATCGCAACCGGATTGAAGACTACCTTTCCGGTGCTATCTTCTTTTGCATATTCGCATATCGAATCCCAGTAATTTTTTGGTATGATCTCGATACCAATCTGTTTACATTTCTCTATTGAAGTTGTCCCGGTGATATTGATCTTCTCTCCACTGGTATGACTTCCGATCGGATTCAGGGTGATGGTTTGATTAGTATCTGCTACCGTGGGAGTTATCCCGATTGCAACAATAAAAATCAGCCCTATAACAAGTGTCCAAGATCGTACAAAGACCCGATGTTTCTTTTGTGGTGCATCACTCAGGATTGAACGTAATAAATTATCCATGATCAGATCGCCTCATTTCCCATGATACATGGGATACAGAAATTGACAACCGAAGCGGTATTATTTCATCTTCATTCGTTATCAGACTTCTTCTTTCAGGTGTGTAATTACCAAAATTCGAAGATAGGGCAGATTTTTTCTGCCTTCCTGTCATTTTTGCAGAGGAACGAATAGATTAGAGCACTGCTTTTTTGAAGGTTTCAAAACCGACACGTTCTATAGTTGCTCCGAGCCGTTCAGGAGCCTGGCCATTTTCCCGATAAAATGCGATAATCTTTCGGGCAAGATCGATTGCCTGTTCTTCGGTCAGGTCGTCAGCGAGCTCCCTTCCCGGCTTCGGTGTTCCTCCCCCTTTACCTCCTACGACCGCTTTGAATCCGGTATCAGTTCCAAAAATCCAATATCCTTCATCCATGAGTCACTACAGCAATTAGAACAGCCTGATACACCCATCTTGAATTTTGCTGGGGCAGGTTTCCCATAGAACTCCTTATCCAGGGCAAATCCCAGACCAGGACTGTCTTGTTTGGCTTTTTTACAAGCACGAGTTCCTAGACACATCTGAATGCTCCGGATAGTCAGGCCGATAGCCTTTGAACTATCAGTGAACTCGGCCCAGGCATTATCAAGGTCCTCTTCATGGATGCCAATGATGGCAATGCGTTGTGCACCAGTGAGTTTAACAAATTTGGAAATAAAGTAATCGGAAATAGACGTTCATGAGTTTCTGTCGTTATCCCTGTCTCTTCTCACCACCGTACCTGTACGCAGAGAAGGGAATAGTTAACTCGAACCTGGCTCCTTTTCCTTCTTCTCCTGTTTCCTTAATAGAAATCCCGGTTATTGAGAGTATCTCCGCAGTGAGGAAAAGACCGAGGCCTGTATTTTTTCCAAATCCACGTTTGAAGATCATTGGTTTGTCTGACCGGACAACCCCTACCCCGTCATCTTCAAAGACCAGAATACCCCTATCAGGGATTTCATGAAACGATATCGAGATACGGGTAACGTGTTCTCCGTGACGCAGAGCATTTTCCAAAAGATTGTAACAGACTTTAGAGAACATCGGGTCAACAAATATCTCAAGATCTCCGGTATTCACCTCGATGGAGATATCAGAAAAAATGCTTTGTGCTCTTTCTTTTTGAACGATGTCTTCAACACGAAGCCATGCAGGTGCCATTACTCCCATGTCCTGGTAATCCCTGGTAAAAAGAATCTAACTGTGAATCGTGGCCACCGTCTTATTGAGCATGAGTAATTCATCCCTGACTGAAGCGTCATCGTGAATCTTCTGACTGAGAAAATCCTCTATAAAGAACAAGGCCTGAACCTGGTTGAGAAGATCATGTCTGGTGATTGAAGAGAGAAGATTAAGTTTCTTGTTTGCCTGAAGCAGGGCGTCACTGAGCCGTATCATCTCGGTAACATCATTCATGACCGTTAATAGCAGAGTTTTATCCTGGAGAGTGATGATATCAGCATTTAAGATTCCGGTTACTACCCTGCCATCTTTGGCCCTAATCAATACCTTGTTATTTCTGCTATTCCCCTTCATCTGAATATCTTTCATGACCCGGTCACGGTCATGGTCATCAACAAATAACCCGATTTCACTTTGATTTTTCCCAATTACCTCTTCGCGTTTGTACCCGAGTGTCTCGAGGAAGGTGTTATTCACATCCATAAATACTGTGTCTATGGAAATAGCCATCAGGGAACCGCTTGAATGAAACGCCTTGGAAAATTTCTCTTCAGAAAGCGTAATTGCAGAAATATCCTTTGATACTCCGAACAATGCCTCATGTCCATCCCATTCTCCTACTACCACCCGGGTCTCAACCGGTATCTGGGTTCCATCTTTGGTAATCAGCGGTATTGGGCAGAGATCACGGTTTCCAGCGACCATTTCTGACACAATCTCAAATGCTTCCTGTCTTCTTCGCACCGGGTGAACCATGAGAATAGAATGGCCGACTAACTCTTCTTCTTTATACCCCAGCCGTTGCAGAACCGTTTTATTCACGGTTACTATGGTTCCGTTCTTGTCCAGGACAAACAGAAAGTCATGAATGGTATCAAAAAACGTGGAGAAGTTATTCTCACTGATCTGAACTTCTTCTTCGGCTTTTCTTCTGCCAAATGCTGCTCCCAGCAGACCTGCTGCTGCTTCCAGCGTCTCAATCTCCACATCGGTCCATCCATGATCATTGACACAGTGATCAAACCCGATAAACCCGTAAAATTCATTGTGGGAAAAGATCGGAACTATCGCAAGGGACTTGATATCCTGTTCAATAAGGCTGATTTGCTCATCTACAGGAAAATCACTGACCGATCCTGAGATCACACCACCACTCATGATAATGGAACCCCATCTCCCATACCCGGCATCCTGCCATTTCAGGTTCTGAAGAGCGGGATTATCCAGTTGCGGAGTTATCCCTACAGAAACCCACTCATATCGCTGGCTGATGAGAGATGTTCCCTGGTCTGAGTAGGAATGAATAAAGATATAGGTACGGGAGACCTCTACAGCCTTTCCAATCCTGGCAATAACCCGGGAAATAGCGTCATCGGTGAGTGATGACATCAGCGTAGTGGCGGCAAAGCTGATAGCATCAAGAATATTCTTTTTATGAATAAGACGCTCTTCGTTCAGCCGTTGCTCGGTGATATCACGAGCTGCTGCATAAATTACATTCTTGACCGGTGCTGATCGCCATTCAATCCACCGGTACGTTCCATCCTTACACCGATACCGGTTAACAAAATTGATAACTTCCTTCTGGTCTGCAAGATTAGATATTGCTGCCAGCGTTGGATTTAAATCATCAGGATGAATGAAATCCAGAAACTTTCTCCCCATCAGTTCCTCGTCACTCCATCCAAGAACCCGGTACCATGCCGGATTGAGCAGGGTAAAATATCCGTCAGTATTTGCAATACAAAGCATATCAAGAGTCACTGAAAAAAACTGTTCAATTTGTTCAGTTTTTTGTCTCAACGCTTCTTCTGCCTTTTTTCGCTCAGTGATATCAACATGGGTCCCGACCATCCTGGCAGGTCTGCCTGCATTATCCCATTCGGTAACCCGCCCCCGGTCATGAATCCAGACCCAGCTCCCGTTTTTATGACGCATCCTCGCTTCATACTGATAATAGGGCAGTTCTCCCGAGAAGTGCCTTTGTATCAGATCATACGATGCACTCAGATCATCAGGGTGAGTGTACTTTTCCCAGGTCTTTATGGTGATAGGCATTAGTTCAGCAAGAGTATACCCGATAATTTCTGCCCACCGCTCATTAAAAGTCGTCTCACCGGTCTGCACATTCCAGTCCCAGATCCCTATCTGCGATCCTTCAATGGCTAAGGTTAATTTTTCACCTGTTTTTTTAAGATCTTCTTCAGCACGGTGCTGTGCAGTGAGATCTGTTATCTGCAGATAATAATTCGTTAGGACGCCGTCAGGATTTTTATGAGGGATGAAACTGATGTCTATGTATATGGTGCCATGACAACTCCCGTGATAGTGGTGGTGGGCTTTCATCTCATCAAAATCGACAATTGAATTCTCTCTGAAGGTTTCCCCGGATCTCATTTTTCGGATGGATTCTTCAGAAATATGGGAATGGTCAAAAAGAGACAACCCTAACACATTTGAGGCAGAAGAGATACCAAACAGGGAACATGCAGCAGTATTAATATCTACAAGTTTTTTCTCGTTATCATAAATCAGGGTGGCTATTGATGAATTTTCAAATAATTCACGAAATTTTAATTCGTTTTCCCGGAGCATCAGTTCAGTCTGCGTTTTTTGAGCCCCCTGCCTGATCATATGAGTCAGTTTGGCAAACAGCGTATCGTAATCTTCTCCTTTTTTCAGGTAATAATCGACACCGTTGTTTATTGCATCAATAACCACATTTTCATTCCCTTTTCCAGTAAAAAGAATAAACGGGATGGTAGAAAATGTTCTAACCTTTTTAAGCAGTTCAATTCCATCCATATCCGGCATGCAATAGTCTGCTACCATAACATCATACCGGGTGTGAAGTAATTTGTTAAGGCAATCCTCACCAGACAGAGAACAATCTATCGTGAATTCCTGATTCTGTGACAGCGATTCTCTCATCGCTTCTAAAAATGCGGGTTCATCATCCACCAGAAGAACGGTTATTGGTACCATGTTGTATCGCCATTACATTCCTGTGTATCGACAATATGCAGGATTATTTCGGATGTATACGGTAGAAGAGAAATATCACAGGTTCATCTCTTCTTCTCACGGTGATACCCTTCACCAGGCATTCGAGTACCGTAACGATATCTACCCACTGATCCGGGAAAAACTTTTCTCACGAATTCCCCATCTCTATCATACGGTAATTGGGGAAGGTATTAATTCAGACCGTTTACGAGTATAATATTTCCTTATCGTCCCCACTCTACCACAGCATAATTTAAAAGGAGATAATAGAGATTTAATAGAGATTTTATTTATATATATAATAAAATATAATAATGCCCAGCCGGTACAGGGAGAGAGATGAGATTGTACTGTTCGATGAGCGGTACATGACAGAATGCCCGATACAGTGACTTTGAACAAACGAGCACCGACTGAATCATATCCCTCAAGGTACATACGAAGATACGAAACTTCCTTTTTTTCATCGTTTCATTGTTCATAACTCACCGCGATCATTTCA
>NZ_JAJRBM010000054.1 GCF_028679455.1 Methanospirillum sp.
CACCCGATGGTGAGATACTGGTTGCACCCCGGGTTTCTCACGGTAAAGGGTGAGAAGATGTCTAAGTCTCTGGGTAATTTTATCACTATCAGGAATGCCCTCAAAGCCTGGAATAAAGATGTATTACGATATTATATCCTTTTATCCCATTATCGGTCTCCCCTTCAGGCGACTGAGGAAGGGATGACGAATGCTGAAAAGGCTCTCGAACATATTCGTGCAATTGCGGTAACAGATAACGGAGTTAATCCTGAAGCACGGAAGGCGTTCACTGATGCAATGGAATCTGACCTCAACACCCCGATGGCTCTTGCCGCAATCCAGAACCTTGCCTCAAGCGGTGATCTCCAGGCACTGAGGGAATATGGAGAAGTCCTGGGTATTAACTTCCTTCGTGATGCCAGTATACCGATCACGATTCTCCAGGATATCAGATCAGAACTACGTGCCAGAAAGGAGTTTGAGCTTGCGGATATCATCCGTGACCGTATGACTTCCGCTGGAATTACCATAACTGACCCGCCGATCAGATAGATTCCCTGCTCCTTACCTAACCAATATAACCATTACTCGTGCTCTCCCGTGGTCAACGTAATAACGATTTTTCAGTCAGGCAAGGCGTAATCGGGTAAAACAGGACCGGTAGCGGAGTATAATTCGCGAATGCAAGGATTAGAATGTTGCTAATTTTGGGACATCAGGACGCAATTATTTCGGACAATCTTATTTGGGATTGAGGAGTGAAGGTCCGTTCACTCCATAAACTGATTCTAAAAAATATCCTGTTAGAGGATTATTGAGAGGTGACATAGTATATTCAGGCTGGAACATGTACCGAGTACCGAGAATGCACCTTACTGACAGTAATTTCCACGCCTAAGTTCCAGGGGATATATCATAACTTCCAAGAGAGCCCTGATCACTCCATCATCGAGGCCGGGTCTGGTTGTTTTTGTTAGTTCGATTCCTTGAGGATTCATGGTTGCCTCATGTTCACGAAGTGAACATATATATGTCAACCCAGATTGATATATCACTTTGATTGGCGGCATTAATTGCCGTAACTGAAAATAATCCGGTAACATATTCCAAAGATGTAGTTTTCACGAATTTACCTGGATACCTGACTATCCTTTCCTGAATAGAAAATCAGTCCCTAATAATCATGAAAATGTATCCTGAAACGAGTACAATAAATAAAATCAATCCGATAAAAATTTAAATAACTTATTCCTATATGAAAGTATCATGATGATGTTTGGTGGGGATCACCCGTCAAATCTTTAACGTGCATTGTGCTAACAGGTGTAACACATCATGAGGAATGGGGACATATATGGCAACCAAAAAGGGACAAAAGACTGAGGCCAAGAAAAAACCTGCCTCAAAAGCCAGTACTCCGGTAAAAGCAGAAGCAAAGTCTAATCGATCAGATCTGCCTACTGCAGCAGTAGTGAGGATTGCAAAGGCCAATGGTGCTGAGCGAGTAGGAGCTGACGGAGCGGCATCTATTGTACAGATGGCAGAGGCTTACATCGGAAAACTGGCAAAAGAAGCGAATAAACTTGCTTCCCATGCCGGCCGGAAGACCCTGAAAGCTGAAGATATTGAGATGGCCTCGGAAAATCTCTGATTTTCCCACGCTCTATCCTTTTTACCGTACGGTGTTCTTCTAACAGTAACCCTGTTTTAATCGTATACCCTTTTCGTGTTTCCTATTGAATACTATGATAATGAGTATGAGTCAGTGTCCGGTTATCCTCGTACATGGATGGAACAGCCATCCCGGGATCTGGAAAAAACTGATGGTTCATCTAGATGCGGCAAAAATCGCGTATTACCGGTTTGATCATTCTCTATTGAAAAACTGTTCGATCCCTGAAATATCCCGGAATCTTCATGCATACATTGAGGGAATATGCCATGAAAACGATTACTCAGGACCCTTTGACATCGTATGCCATTCACTCGGAACTTCCATTGTCAGGTATCTCCTTGAGGTGGTTGATGGACCCGGGCAGGAACTCTCAGTAAGACAGGTGATCGGTATCGGACCGCTCAATACCGGTTCAGCGCTTGCAGAACTTTTTAATGATCCTAAACACCGCGATACTATCATCAGTGCCCTGACCGGTGTTTTTGTTCAGGATGATTTTGATCCTGCATCTGATAAGATTATACAGGATGTTCGACCCGGAAGTAAGGTCATGCGTGATCTTCGTTCAGCTGGTCTTAGGCAGGACATATCCTATCGGGTTATTGTAACCTCAAATCCTGAAGCCCTCCCTGATTTTTTTCCTTTGTTTCAGGGAAAAACCTGGGAGTTGTCTGATGACGGGCGATATCAGGTAACGCTTGATGGTGATGGGATTGTATCGAACCGTGAATCTCAACTTCCAGGGGTCTCTCTCGATATCATACCTGCATCCCCGGGAGCAGATGAAAATCTCCTTTCACTAGACCAATACTGTCATATCTGTATGCCCAAAAACCCTCTCGTGATTGAACGAATTATGCAGTACCTGACTGATCAATGAGACTCATGACCGACAAAATCCCGGTTATATATAATAATAAATTTGAATCTCTTTGAAATTGCGGTAATTTCCTAAACAACAGGCAGTGAAAGGACATATAGTCCTGATGAACTCGTGAGGCCTCCCTGATTGAATTCATAAGGTTATTATAATAATAAGTCGACTATAAAATGCGGATGATGGAAACCTCTGGAATACCTTCTCTCACTGAGACTGAAGAAGAAGTAATTCATCTTCTTGTTGAAGTCGGCCTGAAAATAAATGAGGCACGTCTGCTCGTAGTCTTCTTCCGGGGGCTGGAGCCGACTTCACGAGAACTTGAACGGATTACCGATCTCAGACAACCTGAAGTGAGCATTGGGATTACCTGTCTCTCGAAACGCCAGTGGGTCGGTGTTTCAAGTCTGATTACAGCAAAAAAAGGGAGACCTGTGAAAGTGTTTAGTCTCGTAAAACCGGTTGATAACATTCTGGATGAGATCAGGGACAGCATCGTGACCGGGTATGATCAACAGGTCATTCTGCTTCAAAGGATCCGGGAAATTATCCGGAAGTGATGATTATCTATTCAATATAGGTCTATCAGTGGTAACCACACCACTGATATTTCACCAGATACGGCCTGATACTCGTGAGTTAGGTATACGTGTTAGTTGCAGGTAATGGAACAAAACGGTGAGTTTTGTTCTTCATACTGCGGGACAACTCTTCTCTCCCTTACCAACTGCGTAAGACTTCCTGTTTTTTGATCCGGTTATGAGCCGAAATTCAGATACCGGTATGATAGACCGGGTATTATTGGCGATGTTCATATCACGGCTGGTGTCTGCAGGTCTGGTGAGGGTAATCATCCTTATTTTTGAAACCGGATTAATCTCTGATGAACGTCAATACTAGTATAAGGTTCTCAATATGAAGAAGACAATTATTACCGTAGTCGGAAAAGACACGGTGGGAATTATTGCAAAAGTCTGCACCTACCTGGCTGAGAGCCAGATCAATGTTGAAGATATCTCACAGACTATCGTCCAGGGCTACTTCAATATGATGATGATCGTCGATACCGAGGGTGCTTCAAAGCCATTTTCAGAGATGGTAACTGACCTCGATACGCTCGGCGATGCAATCGGTGTCAGGATAAGATGCCAGCGTGAAGATATCTTTACAAAAATGCATCGCATTTAACGGTTTTTTATGGTCAATATTCACGAGGTTCACGAGACGAACATGATGATCGAGCAGGAGAAACTTGATGTCCGGACTATCACACTCGGCATCAGCCTTCTTGACTGTTGCAACTCCGATCTCACTACCCTGAATCAAAATATATATGAAAAGATAACCCGTCTTGCAAAGAACCTGGTCTCAACCGGAAGAGAGATAGAACTTGAATACGGGATTCCGATTGTAAACACGAGGATATCGGTTACTCCCATAGCCCTGATTGCCGGACAGGCCTGCACGTCTCCTGCAGATTTTGTATCGGTTGCAAAGACCCTGGATAAGGCTGCCTGCGATATGGGGGTCAACTTCCTTGGCGGGTACTCTGCTATCGTTTCAAAAGGGATGACCCCTGCCGATGAAAACCTGATCCGTTCTATTCCCATGGCCCTCTCATCTACTGAACGCGTCTGTAGTTCAGTAAATATCGGTTCCACCAAGACCGGAATCAACATGGATGCCGTGAAACTTATGGGGACCATTATCAGGGAGACGGCAGAAGCAACAAAGGATACAAATTCTCTCGGCTGTGCCAAACTGGTGGTCTTCTGTAATGCACCTGATGACAACCCGTTCATGGCAGGAGCATTTCATGGTGTTTCCGAGGCTGATGCGGTCATTAATGTGGGTGTCAGCGGTCCGGGAGTGGTCAAGCATGCACTTGAGGGAGTCAGAGGAAAGGATTTCGAAGTGCTCTGCGAGACGGTCAAGAAGACTGCTTTCAAAGTCACTCGTGCAGGTCAGCTCGTTGCCCAGGTTGCATCAGAACGGCTCGGAATACCATTCGGGATCGTTGATCTCTCACTTGCACCCACCCCGGCGGTCGGGGACAGCGTAGCAGAGATCCTCGAAGAGATGGGGCTTGAGTCAGTCGGTGCTCCCGGAACCACGGCTGCACTCGCCCTCTTAAACGATCAGGTAAAGAAGGGCGGAGTCATGGCGAGCTCGTTTGTCGGTGGTCTCAGCGGCGCTTTCATCCCGGTCAGCGAGGATCAAGGCATGATCGATGCCGTACTCCGCGGTGCCCTTACGCTTGAAAAGCTCGAAGCGATGACTTGTGTATGTTCGGTCGGTCTGGATATGATCGCAATACCGGGCGACACCCCGGCATCTACCATATCAGGAATCATCGCCGATGAGGCTGCAATCGGGATGATCAACCAGAAGACGACTGCTGTACGCCTGATTCCGGTGATCGGAAAAAGCGTCGGTGAGATGGTAGAGTTTGGAGGACTTCTGGGTTATGCTCCGGTTCAGCAGGTGAATACATTCGGTTGTAGTGACTTTATCAACCGGGGAGGCAGGATTCCTCCACCGATTCACAGTTTCAGAAATTAAACCCTCACGGGTTTCAGGTTTATATCTCCTCCGGAATTGCTGCCTGTTCGTCAGTTCCCCGCATGGCTGACGCAATAATGGCTAATATCGTAAACGCAGACGAGATCCAGAACGCCATCGTGACACCTCCGGTGAAAGATATCTGCACCGGTACAGGTTGATGCATCCCTCCGACCACAAACATGTTCATCATCTGATCTAACGGGACCGTACTGACCAGGATGGGAAGTGCAATCGTCATTGCTATGACCATTCCGGTATTTCCCAAAAATGTCCGCATGGCAGATGCAGCCCCCCTGCGTTCAAGAGAGACACATGCCATGATTGCACTCGTATTAGGTGGCTGAAACAATCCTGAACCGACTCCGGAGATAAAAATCCATACCAGGATCAGCCAGATAGGAGTGTCATACTGCATCAATGCCAGACCTAATAGCCCGAAAAAGGAGATGATTAATCCGAACGTGGTTACTATCCGGGACCCGTACTTATCAGAGAGCATCCCTCCGATGGGGCCGGTTATCACCAGTCCGATTCCCATGGGAGCGATGAGGATACTGGCCATCAGGGGATCATATCCTTTCAGTCCCTGGAAAAACAGAATCAGGAGCATCATGACCGCTCCTCTGGCTATTGAATTGATAAATGCACTTGACTGGCCGAACAGGTAGGTACGGCTCTTAAAAAGTGAGAGATCTATCAATGGATACCGGGTCCTGAGTTCGTGCCTGATGAACGCAACCAGACAGACCAACCCGATGATAAGCATGAGAAGCATTGCAGGACTGAAGAGGCCCACGAGAAATCCTGCACCGCCATAGATTGTCAACGCAATAAACGCGATGGCAAAGAGGAGTAATCCAAAGAAATCAAATGTTTCTTCCCCTTTAAATTCATGTATCTCATAGAGCCGTTTCCAGGTTAAATATGCGGCAACGATTCCGATAGGGACGTTCAGGAAAAAATTAAGGCGCCAGTCTATCATTGACAGAAATCCGCCAATAACCGGGCCTAATACAAACGTTGCAGCAATTATCATTGAAAGGATGCCCATAGCCCGGCCGAGTTCCTGCCTGGGGAAGGCATCTACCACGATGATTGTCCCGTTTGAGACGATTATCGCCCCTCCGATAGCCTGGAAAATTCGAAATCCGATGAGTTGATACACATCTGCAACCATTCCACAGAGGAGGGAGGCAATGGTAAAAACCAGAATTCCAAAGATGTAGATCTTTTTTCTCCCGTACATATCAGCAAACCTGCCACACACCGGCGCCAGGATAGTCATGACGAGCATGTAGACGATAAGAACCCAGGTTACATTGACAAGCGTGGTGTTGAGATCTACCATCAGGGTAGGAAGAGCGATGATGAGTGTACTGGAATTGAGAATGCCAACCAGGGTGCCAAGAGAAGCAACCAGTAAGGCTACCCATTTATAATTAGCATCCGGATGATGAGGCTGAATCGTATTCATGTAATTTGGTTACCTAATGATATTACGAGTATACAATGATATGGGTGATTATAATTGAGTATCATCCTACATATGAGCGGATGAAAATAGGCCCGGA
>NZ_JAJRBM010000055.1 GCF_028679455.1 Methanospirillum sp.
AATTATCGTATCGCAGGCTGTGATAGACCACCGTGTTGGCACGAGTCTTCTTCCCCGTTCATTTCCCATCACACCTACTGAAAATGCTTTCTGAATATGGGAGAATGGGACTCTTCGTCGGTGTAGATCGGTGACTGCTTCAGCTGCCTTGAGGTCAGTATCGTAGTAAACCTTTTCCAGATCCCGGTTCCACCGCTGCTCCTCTATCTCCAGGCGTTCAATAGTGGCACTCGGGCCGTAGGGTGTATGTTCTTCACTAAAAGAAAATCCGGCAGGGGTGGTAGAAAATTGAGCCTCACTCTCAATTGAACGGTCTGAAAGTGCTATCTCCTGTAGTTTTCCGATGAACCGATCAGCAGTATTGGTTGCCTGAACCTGGTGCATGCCTCTAACAAGACTGAGGCGGTAACGAATGATCTCCTCCTGTGGGATGTTCCCTGGAATCCATTCCTCCGGACGATCCATGACTGAAGTATCACCGTGCAGAGGTGCGATCATCGGGCCCGCGTAGACTTTTGGATAATATGAAGAACCGATGAAGACCGAGGGAGGAGAACTGCCTGAAAGATCAGTACCCACCGGTACTGATTTCATATGGGTTGTTGCTGCAGTGAGCGTTCTCAGGTATTCTCCTTTTCCGATCATGATTGATGCGAGTCTCTCGATTGTATGCTTCTCTCATGATATCCCTGGCTTCTCACATAAATCCTCTCAGGTCCTGCTAAACGATGTCCATATCTTTGGATACGACGATACACAAGTATGGGTCGTCCGCTTCTCATTGCGATACTCCTGATCGGTGCTTGTCTGGTTGCCGGTTCATGGGTATCAGTATGGTGGGATGAGGGGAGATATTCTGAATCAGGATTAGGATCAACCCTGGATCAGGGAGAACCAGTCAAACTGGTCTATCCACCTGGCGAGATCTCCCGGGAATTGAATCGTACCATTGCACAAACCTTCCATGATCTTGAAGATCTGGTTGCAATACCTGATTCAGATCGGACTTCACAGAATACGATTGTCAGACTTGAGGAGATACTCACCTTATTTGATGACCAGACCCTCAAATATTCATTGATTGGAGCCGAATCTCCAGATATACTGATTAGTGCTGAAGCTGGATCAGCCTCGTATCAGCGTGATGAATTTCTCAACAGTGTATATTTACGACGTGATATCAGCCACGCCCTCCGGAATGTGACCGCGGGTTCAGAAACCGAGCAGGTACTTAAGCATCATCTGGAAGATGCATTCTCCTATTCAGAACTCCCTGAACCAGTCCGGGAAGAACTCACTGCATTAGGGCAAAACCTCTCCACGATTGGGAATGAGTACCGGAAAAACCAGCGTGATGGCAATCTCTCTCAAAACCTTGCACTGATTCCCAGGATCGTAAATGTCAGGCAGCAGATGGCAACCCTGCTCGGGTACAGGTCATTTGCCGATTACCAGCTTCATGAGTCAGGAGTGCCGTTTGATATGGCAGAGTTGCGGTGTTACCTGGATAACAAGTCACGCGTCACCAGCAATGAATCGCATCAGGAAGCTGCAGAACTGCTTCAGGTAAAACAGAGAACCGATCCCGGTGCGACTGTTGTGTATGATTATGAGATCCCGGTATTACGGTCCAGGTTAGTATCCTCTGTGAATCAGACAAATGGATCTGCTGGTGCTTCCCGACTACCTGCTGAAGAGGTGGTTTCTGAAGTTAATGACCTTGTTTCCCGAATTTTCGGGGTCTCAATAACGCAGGTATCACATTCGCCTGGATTTGCACCCGGAATGAACCTCTATCGAATCACAACTCCTGAGTCCCATGATACCAGAGCATGGTATTACCTCTGGATTCGAGAAGATGACCGGGTGGGCAGTACCTCTGGAAGAACTTATTATCTTCGTGCCGGTCATGAGTCGGGGGGATCCTGGATCCCTTCAGTTTCAGCTCTAATAGTATCTGTTCCTCCGGGAAGGAACCGTAACCAGGTTCTTCTTTCTCCGGTGGATCTTCAGGTTCTCTTTCATGAATACGGGCATCTGCTCAGACATAGTCTTGCAACCAGCAGATATGCAACCCTTTCCAGCGGAGCCAGGGATCCCACGGGTTACAGCGAGGTCTTCTCATTGTTCTTTGAAAAGTTCCTCTTGAATCCGGAAGGTCTGGATCTGCTTTCCGAAACGAAAGGAGAAGGAGTATTAAACCCTGATTCAGATGTTAGTGACCTGATGCGTACCGGTCTTGATGAGGAAGCAGTATGGGGATCTGGTTATATCAGGGTGTATCCGTTCTTCCTGTCGCTTCTGGATCTTGATCTCCATTCCGGGAACAAAACTCTTGATTTTATCAGCCTGCATGATCAGCTCTATGAGAATCTTACCGGATACCGGAGTTCTTCAGGAGCATCATCTCTGCTCGCAAATCCGGCATTTTTCATATCAGATAATGCCGGAACCTATTGGCATTATGTCCTCGATGAGGAGTACGCTGGAGTTCTCTTCTCCCGGTTTACCGATGAGGGAGCGTTCAATATGAGTGCCGGGATTGCATGCAGGAAAGATCTGTTTGAACCGGCAGGATCGGTGGATCCGATTGTACTCATGAAACAATATCCGGGGTATGCTCCTGCAGTTCCTGGATGTTTTTGATCTTTAGGAAGAGTGGTCATCGTTATGTGATCAGATCCACGATAGCTGCAGGGACGATCTGATCAAAGAGGATGTGTATCTCAGCATGGGCAGAATCAAACCAGTCCAGAATCTCTTCGCACCTGCTACCTGCTGAATTACCAGTACTCTTCACCGTGAAAACCAGGATCCATCCAGGTTTTGCATTTGTATCATACCAGGATCTGATCTGCACCTTCATTGCGGGATTCGGAATATTCAAGTGAAATTCGTATGCAGTGTCTGAAATCTGAACCTGATTACACAAGTCAGTTCTGATCTCCCCTGTTATCTGATGATACACTGATTCTTTAATCAGAAACCGATCCGTATATCTGAGGGTGAAACCAGATACCCTCCGGTAATCAGGGAGTGTAGCAATACTGGCTGCAAGTGAATCACGAATCTTGTTCCATCCCGGATATGGCGCTTTCACGAATACCGATACCTGCGGTACATTATCCTGGAGATCTTCAATCTCAAGAGAACAGAAAACCTCCTCAACTGGAGATCTGGAAAAATTGTGTGGATTGGGGTACCTATCTCCGGTGTTCATTCGTTCTGAGTCAATTCATTCGATGTAACCGGTTAAATCCTGTACCCTTCACTGATCAGATATACTGCTGTATTGTTTGTTTTACTGCATCAGGTACACCCAGGTTATCCAGGATTGGCACCAGGAGCTGACCTGCAAGTTTTTTGCCATCTGGTGTTCCGATAAATTGCTGGAGCATTGCCATCCCTTCCTGAGATGACAGGAATTTTATTATCTGTTCTTTACCTTCCGGAGAAGATATCATACCGCCCAGAGCACCGCCGATTCCATCAAGAAGTCCCATGTTTTTCTCCTCATCCATTACCTATCTTTGAGAGATGATAAGGATTTCGCCAGAACATGGTACGATTGAATTATTCTCATCCCAATGAAATTCAGATCAGTCTGATTTGTATTGATAATCAGAGATGGTATCCAATCACCGATAATCCTATTATCTTTGATGAGAATGGTATGATATCTCCATAAAAAGAGGTGATAGATGTGATGATCTCAATTGACGGATTCTGGACTACAAAAGCAGGTGATTATGACCCCCAGACTACGCTGAAGACTACGGTATCGGATAACCGGTTTTTCTACCGGATTAACCACGATGCATCAGCACGTCAGAAAGTAATTACCGAGATCCTGGTCGATTCAAAACAGGTTTCACTGGTTCATGACTGGCTCAGTTCTGATGGAAAAGAGACCTTATTTTTTGATGTCCCATCCGAACTACGAAAACCTGGCATTCACACCCTGGTGTTTCGGATCTTTGCCCCCGTCTCGTCTGATGCCGATGCGAAACAGGGCGAGAAACTGTATGAAAGTCAGACATTTACCCTTGAGTATACAGCCTGATATTTTTTCTGCATGTTATGGACTTTGAGATGATTCCTCTGTTACTTTCCGCCACCCGTCATGTGGCACAATCATCTCAAATCTTGCCCCAACACCTGGTAATCCACACTCTCTGATACTGATCTTTGTTAATCCCAGGATCTCCCTGATCAGAAAAAGGCCCATCCCGGTATTTTTTCCATGGCCCTTCTTGAATATGAGTTTTTTCTCTTCAGACGGGACTCCGACCCCGTTGTCTGAGTATGCAATAATCAGATTATCCCCCTGCTGCTCTGTTGTGATGGTAATTGCAGAGACATGCTCACCATGACGTTTTGAGTTCTCAACCAGATTATATATCACCTTCTCAAGCATGGGATCTGCATAGATCATTGCTGATGTACCGGTAATGGTGATGTCAACTCCTGCCAATACTGACTGAAGTGATATTCTTTGCATGATATTTTCGATCTTCTGCCATGTTGGTTTTTTCACCCCGAGCTCCTGATACTGGCGGGTGAACTCAATGAGATGCTGAATATCACTCCCGGCAGTTAACATATTTTGCAATCGGATTCGGCTCTTTTCATCAGTTTCCGTCTCGATGAGCATTTCACTATACGCAGTGATGACCATTACCCGGTTCAGTATATCGTGCCTGGTGATACTACTCAGGATATTCAGTTTCTCCTGTGCGATCCTGATCGCGTCATATGCCCGCTCAAGATCCTGTTCTGACTCCTTTCGGTGGGTGATATCATAGATATTGAGGACAATTCCGATTATGTTCTGGTTATGATCATAAACCGGGCTGTAAATGCTGGATATCCAGATTGGTTTGCCTGAAGGTCCCGGAGGATAGAAAAAGTCAGGTGCCTGAACAATTTCACCAGTTAATGCCTGAACCAGAAAATGATCCCGTTTATAGGTGATGATGAGCGGGAAAACTTCAAGAAAGTTTTTTCCCTTAATATCATCAGATAACAGACCAATAATTCGTTCCATCTCTGGATTCCAGAACAGAATATGGAATTCAGGATCCATCACGGCAATTCCCACATGGGCCGAGTTCACAATCCCTTTGATAAACAGTTCGCTTTCAGTCAGTTCTTTCTGGCTTTTGATGAGTTCTCTATTTGCTGACTGAAGTTCTTGAGAGATGGTAAGCAGTTCCTCATTTTTTTCCTGAAGTTTGAGATTTACCGCTTCTAATCTCTCTTTTATGGTGGTTAGATTATGCCATGAACGGGCATTTGAAATGGCAAGACCAAGTAACTTGGTAAAGGAAAGGGTGAGGTTGAGGTACTCTCTGACACGTTCAGGAATAGATACTTCATATACTCCGAGAATTCCAAGCGTTTCCTGCATGTAGATAATTGGCACGCCGAATCCGGATTGATCCGGAAAAATTTCGAAATCCTTTCCTAAAATTGATAGCAGCACGGCGTTATGTGATTCATCTTTTGAGTTCGGGGGAATAGAAATCATCGTTCCCGGTCCTTCCGGTTGAACCGGTAGATATCGTACAGACCGGGGTGCAAATAGTAACTGGCACATCATAAAAATGCGGGAAATGACATCCTCTTCTTTACTCACCCGTGCGATGTCACTGATCATATTTATTACCGCCATTTGACGGGCGTTAGACTCTAACGCTGCTGAAACCTCCTGGTTACAGGAGGATCTGACCCTGTCCGTTTCCCACTGATATACTGCTGAATGAATAATACCAGAGAGATGGGACGTTCCAACCGGGATAGTTCGTACCGGCAATCCTGAAAACCATTCAAATGATCGAATCTTTTCTTCAGGTATCCTGATGACACCGGTATCGAGAACAATAATCTCGTTCACACTTGAGGAGTAGAATGAGGTCTTATTCTTCGGATTAAACCCCATTTCACGTACATATCGTTCCCACGAGAGAAGCCATCCGGGAAGGATGATATGTGCCCCCCCTTGGATTATGTGTGCAATGAATTCTTCAGGAGCAACGAGTGCATTGCATGTATCTGGTCCTGCATGAGTGATCCCGGGAGGAAGAAGCCCTTGTTTGATAAGTTGGGTGTCACCAAAGAGCAAACTCTGATGTTCCGGGTTGCTATGGTCGCGAAGAAACCGACTGATATTCTCCAGATGATACAGCCCTGCAGAACAATGGTGAGGAAACAGACATACCTGTATTCTTTGTGTGGGAATTTCTGCGATAACTCTGGTTATCTCGTTCTGAAATGTCTCACAAATAAATAGCGTGAGGTCGGGGGATGAGTGATCAGGATAAGATCGGATAGGTTCCATAAGTCTTTACCGCGTCACGAATTGCGAAGAGCACTTCATAGGGAACCTGCAATGGAATCTCCCCATGATTATCACTCAGAATAAACCCGCCTCCCGGTGCTGCATCTGCAATTGCTTTTTGTACGATAGAAAATGCCTGTTCACGGGTCCAGTGTCGCATCTCAATTCCATTCAGGTTTCCAATAATTGATACTTTTCCTGCACATTTCTCTTTAATCTCTTTAAGATCCTCGCTCTCCCCAACTCCTATTGCGGCTGTTTTGAGGGTAATTATATCATCAATGATAGGAAGCACCCGGGCTGATGCATATGTTGCTACTACCGGGCCAGGGATCTGTGGTATTACCTCTTTTGCGATCATAAGGCCGGTCTTTTTAAAGAGTTCAGGGGGGATGATAGTTGGAGATGAAACCGGATCAAAATAGATGATGCCATCTACTCCCGCTTCGAACTGTGCCTTTGCCCATGCAACACAAAACTGGCTGTTGACGGTAATGAGTTTGTTAAACCTGTCTTCATCGGAATAGATGAGCCGGATATAGTCCTCAAATCCCATCTGCATAACAGGAAGCGATAGTGGAGAGAGGACTACTCCGAATATCGGTGCATCACCTGGTGACCGTTTCTTCAAAATCCTGATCATCTCAAGGACCATCTGTAGGCAGGCACTTTCCTGGATGTCAGGAGCAACCAGATTATCAATACGCTCTCCGGTGGTTATGATTGGTCTTCCACTATTTGGCGGGCCATCAGATCTGAAGATAACTTCACCCCCGAATGCCTCGTATTCTACCGGGGTATAATGGAGTGCAATATATGCATCGGTACCGAGTTTTGCCCTGGTCTCAATCAATCCTCTGGCAACAAGGTCAGGTGATCTAAAATACATCTTCAGAGAGACCCCGATCTCCTGTGCCGGATGCATTGATGGATTGAGAATGAGGGGAACACGATCCGGCTCTTTATGACCCAATGTTGTCATAATCCGTTCTAAGGAGGTCATCGTCATGACTCTGCCTCCAACTCACGGATAGCGGTGATTGCATCAGATGCGGTGAAACAGACCCGGTCAGCTCCTACCTCATTTCCGAGTTCAGGATCGATCCTGAACGGTGCTCCGCCCACGATTATTTTGACCTCGCCAGCAACCTGTGAAGAAATTTCCTTTACTTTTAGTGCCGACGGGAGCATGAGCGTTGATATAAGAAGAAATTTGATCTTGTCACGGTCCAGGAGGGTAAGTAACTCCTGTACGTCTCTCCTTCCATACCTGATTGGTGAATACCCGGCACCAATAAGATGAGTTGCTACAATCCTCTCTCCGAGCATGTGATAATCTTCAAGAACAACGGTGGCAATCCTGGTATTTTCTTTTTGCTGTGCAGCAATTTCTGGAAAGATGCTGTTAATTGATTCCTCGATGAGGATGCCTGCCATATAAATCTGTGATATCGCAAGGGTTCCCTCCTCCCATCGTCTACCTATCTCTTCCAGAGCCGGAACGATTATCTTATCTATTATCTCTCCCTTCGATCCCTCTCCGTCTGATGGATTCAGGATATCCCTGATGGCTAGCCGGTCTATCGTGATGAGAGCGGTGATGAGATCTGTAATCCTGGTATTAAATCCATCAAAGTTCATAGGGATAGCCTCAGTTTTTGGATATGATATATATTTCCATCGCTAAGATAAAATGAAGTACGTATGGGGGATGGCATCCTGCACGTATCGGGAAGTAATTCATGGTAGGAATTCTATTTGCAGAGGATAATCGTGGAAAGATTGTCTTAATCGGTAATCAAACCACAGAAAAGTCTATCGATATATGTTGGAATCGAGAGAAAAGATCGGATGAAATACCGATTGGTATTTCACTCCGGGAGATATGGGTTACCAGGCCTCAACAAAGGCTGAGTTCGTGTAAATATCCTCAAGACGAGCCTTGTGGCCGAGTTCCATCTTGGCTAATTCCTGGAAGACCTTCTTCTGGTCTGCATCAATACTTGCTTCCGCTAATTTTTCGTACATATTCTTAGCGTCTTCTTCCTTCTTGATAGCGAGTTTCAGACCGTCAAGTGGCTTCATCTCAGTGGTCAGGGGAGGGCTTTCAATGAGTTCTGAAAGTTTGTAATCCTTCACTTCATCAAATTTGAGTTCCTTCTTGTCACCTGAAAGATATGCCTGAAGTGTCTTACGGTGCATGGTCTCCTGTTCAGCCAGCTCTTTGAAGATCGTCTTTAAGGCTGCATCAGATATCCGCTCTGCACTCGCTGTGTAGAAGGTGTATGATTCAACTTCTTTGTCAATTGCATCAAGCAGAATTTTTTTGAATTCATTACTCTTCATAACTGATCC
>NZ_JAJRBM010000056.1 GCF_028679455.1 Methanospirillum sp.
AGGAAATATGACTGCACAAAAGAGTGTCAAGAATGAGACCTCAAAAGAATCAGTTACTGGCAACTCAAGTTCTACAGCATCAGTAGAGGTAAAGCAGACCGGATCAAAGCAGAGCACAAAATCTGTAGAAGCCAGTATTGAAACCTCACCCATGTCAAAGGCTTCTGCAGCAAACAAAACTGCATCCGTATAAATTACGATAATCTGTCAGAAGACAGAATTCACTTTTTTCCCACTACGAATCAGATATCAAGGGATAATTTCACACCCGTTATATTTCTCATGAGCAAAATCTGCCAGGGTTATCGTACCAGCATTCATTAAAGCCTTTATCCGGGGAAGAACATCAGATAACTCGCTGAACAATTCCCTGACCGTTGCACATACGAGATCACGTCCTTCAGGCGGCCAGGGTTCCATAATAGCTGAATAAAGACAACGCCCTCCACACAATTCACGAATTTCACAGACGGAGCAGTGACCGGTAACCGGAATATCAGGAAGATTCAGTATATCAGCATCGCCAATTGATCCCAGATAATAATCTGCCATACCCACCATGATCGGACAGGGGGAGATCTTCCCATTCGTAAGAACCGTATAATTCGCAAATCCGGATCCACAGCGAAGACGCGAGGGCCGGTTGAGCAGCATATCTTCTACCGGATCAATGAAAGGATACCATTTTTCAACAGTTCCATCCTGTTCCATCCGGGACACCCAGTCATGTATCAGAGATCTGACCCCGGGAAGGTACGAAGCCCCCACCCAGGTTCTGAACTTTCGGATCTGATAATCGTTCCAGAAGTTGGCATCAATCTGCCAGTGTATTGATGAGAACGAATAATCCTGATTCTGTGAGAGATACTGAACAGCATGAAGAATATCCACCGGTTCATGAACCGTCATTCGTGCAATGATTTCACCAGCATATCCACCTGCCAGAACATGCTGAATGTTGGTCATCACCCTGCGATAGGTTCCAGCACCCCTGCCGGCATCTGTCATCTCTTCATCGCCATCTATGGAGATCAGGATTGTTTCAAACCGGTTGACTATTGATGACGGAAGCCGGTGAAGAAGAAGTCCATTCGTCTGGATCATAAATCTGGTATCAGGAAGATCCTCCATAATCCTGACGATGAGATCGCTGCGCATCGTAGGTTCTCCACCGATAAAGGTCACCACCACATCAGGATCACGGGATAAGAACGTATAGAGATCACATAAATCATAGGTAACCTCAACGGGAATGTCTGCATCTATGGTAATAGAATCCCGTTCCAGTTCAGGAGTGTCAAATATTTTCCCCCTGCAGTAGGCACAGGATAGATTACATGAGTCGGTGAGAAAGAGATGAATATACACAAAAATCGAATAGAATTGGATTGCATTCGGATATGAAGATCACTGATATCAACCAGGAGAAAAACCCGACTTCAGTACACAACTAAATATGGGGGGATGGTCATACATACCAATATACGTTCCATGACCTACCGAGTTCTCCTCCTGGATGATGAACCAGCAATCTGTGAGATCACCGCTATCCTCCTGAAAAAACTCGGGTACGATGCAGTTATTACCAGCAGAGGAGAGGATACGATTGATGCATATCGCTCTGCTCTCAGTCAGGAAGCCAGATTCGATGTAGTCATACTGGATCTCACCGTTCCAGGAGGTCTTGGAGGAAAAGAGGTAATTTCAGCTCTTCATGAGACGGACCCGGCTGTCAATGCACTCGTTTCCAGTGGTGATGCAAATGACCCGGCAGTTGCCCAATTCAGGGATTTCGGATTCTCAGGCGTTCTGATGAAACCATACACCAAGGCAGTCCTTGACGAGACCATCAAATCAGTACTCAAATAAGGTATAAATTGAAGATTGATAGAGCATCGGCTCAAATCTTAACTCTTATCCAGAACTAAAAATATTACAAGAGATCCTCTATTCGTCAGGATTTTTCAGACATCAGTCGAAAGGAAAGAGAGATTGATGAACCTGAAGGATATCCATTTCATCAGATCACTGACCCAAGAAAGTCACAATTCGTGCCTGTGCTAGTACATGACCTTCCATTGCCGCATCAATATGCGACCGGTCTGGCGGATCGGGAGAGATGTTTGTATCCAGAGCGTAGAGGGTGAATATATAACGGTGAGGAGTTCCAGACGGCGGACAGGCCGGTGTATAACCACGGGTTCCCATCGAGTTGATCCCCTGATAGCCGGAACCTGCCCGCTCTGAAACAGGCATCTGATTCGGCGGAATCGCTTCGGATTCCGGAGATAGATTATATACTATCCAGTGGGTATAGACTCGGTCCGAAGCGTCTGGATCATCCATTATGAGCACCATTGAACGGGCTGCAGATGGAGCATCTTTCCAGAAAATTGAAGGAACCTGCCCGGGTCCCATACAGGTATAGCGGGTAGGCAGTGTTGATCCATTAATCGCTGAATTAACAGATACTTTCAATGAGTGATTTGAGTCTACAGCAGCACCTGGTTGATTGCCTGATGATTCAGATGCCTGTAGACAACCAGAAACCAGAATTGCCAGAATGCATGTAAGGACCAGCAGAGATTGATATAAGTTCATAGTTGGTTATTATCATTTGAGGCATTGATAGTTTCGTTCAATTCAACTCATTTCGGGATCTACCCAATCTGTCAAATATCGCATGTGGACGATGATTGACATTTACTTCAGAACCAATACTGATCAGGATAAAAACCAGGACATACTACCTGTATACCATAGGAGTGGATTCCCTTCAGGGTGACCAGAACCATAACCTGATGCTGATAATTCATGACATTTTTAGAACCTATTATTGCAAACATTCAGACATGCGTCATTCTTCTCCAGATGGTATGTGTGATCATCGTAATCACCTACCTGATTATGCGATCCAGGTTCTTTACTGACTTTCAGAATCAAACGCTGACATGGAAGAGTTCACTGCTGATGACGCTGCTCTTTGGGTTGGTCTCAATCTATGGTACAGAAAGCGGGATCTATGTATTTGGTACTCAAATCAACATCAGGGATCTCGGGCCCATAGCCGCAGGTCTGACCTGTGGGCCGGTCGTCGGGCTGGGAGCAGGCATCATCGGTGGTCTTTATCGATTCGCTTTTGGAAGTGAATTTACCCGGGTTGCTTGTACCCTTGCTGCCATAATTGCCGGTCTTATAGGAGGAGGAGTCTATTATCTCAACCGGCGACAGTTCATCGGTCTGAAAGGTGCAGTGCTCATTGCCGGCTGCATGGAACTGATCCATATGGGCCTCGTTCTCCTGATCAGCAGGCCAACGAGCCAGGCTGTTTCATTGGTTTCACAAGTAGTCATACCCATGACACTCGCCAACATGGCAGGAATCGCTATCTTCTCATATATTTATCAGAACATGATAATAGAACGGAAGACTTCCCGGGAACGGGATCTGATCAGGGATGATCTCCAACGTAAACAGGCTGAACTCAACATCGCACGAGACATACAACTCAGCTTCCTTCCAGATACCATTCCATCGATCAAAGGATACCAGGTTGCTCCAATGAGTCTGCCTGCCCGTGAGGTTGGAGGAGATTTTTACGATGTCATTGTCCCCGTGTCCCAGGATAAAGTTGGAATTCTAATAGCAGACGTATCTGGAAAAGGAGTACCTGCAGCTCTGTTCATGGCTCTCTCACGGACGATAACCCGTGCCAATGCAACCTGGCACAAATCTGCAGTGAGTGTAATCACCGAGACCAATATGATGATCTGCGAGGATGCGAGATCAGGGATGTTTGTCACACTCTTTTTTTGCGTATTACACCCTGACAAGCGAACATTAACTTTTGTAAATGCCGGCCATAACCCTCCGCTTCTCTTCAGGGAACAGGGAACCCTTGAGGAATTGTATCCTACCGGGCCAGCTCTGGGAATCATGGACGACGGGGAATATACCGAACCGGTTACCACCCTTGAACCAGATGATATCCTGGTCATGTATACAGACGGGGTTACTGAATCAGTCAACCGGAAAGATGAAGAATTTGGAGTAGAACGGTTAGAATCAATTGTCTGGGAAAACCGGAACCTCCCCGCAGCAGAGATTCGTGATGCAATTATACAGGCAGTCTCCGGATATACTGATGGACAGGATCAGTTTGATGATATTACCATTATCGTGATGAAAGGTGAGGAACTGCAGAGCACCTGATCGGGCATTCCGATCTAATCCATTTACTATCACAACCAACGAGTAGGATTTTACTATGAACACCGAAAATTCATTTTTTGATGCTGACCCATTCTCCCGTGAACTTGGGATCAAACTGATCTCCTCTTCTCCCGGTGAAGCGGTCCTTCACCTGAAGGTTACAGAAAAACATCTGAACAGCCATGGAACAGTTCATGGCGGTGTAATCTTTTCGCTGGCTGATGAAGCCTTTGCTATCGCGAGCAACACGAGCGGGATTCCAGCAGTTGCAATCAATACCTCCATCACTTACATGAAGGCCATCTCTTCCGGAACCCTGATTGCAGAAGCAAAAGAATTCTCATCGAATCCCAAACTCGGATCCTATATCGTGGAACTCTATGATCAGGACCGGGAGAAGATCGCGGTATTTCAGGGTCTTGCCTACCGGAAAAAACCGAAACAATAACGGTTTATCGTACAAAAAATACAAATTACAAAAAAAGAATCCGCGATTTCGCGGGTTAATATTATTTAATACCCGCGAAGTTCAGTCTCAACCTTTTTCAGGTTCTCAATCCGCTTCTCCAGTGAAGGATGAGTGGAGAAGAGACTTGCCAGGGTCTTTCCTGATATTGCCGGAAAGATGAAGAAAGCATTTGCACCTTCTGCTGCAACCTTGGCATCGGCGGGAACATACTCCATACGTCCGCTAATCTTGGTCAGTGCCGAGATGAGTGCCTGTGGATTATTAGTAATATATGCACTCCCACGATCTGCTGCAAACTCTCGGTACCGGGAAAGGGCCATCATGAGAATGGTTGCTACAACCCAGACAACCGCAGCAACAATACCTGCAATTATCCAGGCGCCTGCACCACCCTCACGTCGATCAAAGATCGAAGCAAACAGGAAGTTCTGCATGATCATTGAGGCGATCATTGCAATGAACGATGCAAATGTCATCGTAAGGATGTCTCGATTCTTGATGTGCGAAAGCTCATGGGCAATAACCGCTTCAAGTTCCTGCTGATTCAGAGTTCTCATAATCGAGTCGGTTACCGCTACTACAGCATGAGTCGGACTCCTGCCGGTGGCAAATGCATTCGGGATTGGTGACTGCATAACTGCAACTTTTGGTTTGGGAAGTCCTGCATCGGTACATAACTTCTCAATCATCCGGTGAAGCGCAGGTTCTTCATCCTCTTCAACAATTCTGGCACCAGTACTCATCATTACCAGTTTGTCAGAGAAGAAGTACTGGACAAGTCCCATACCCACTGCGATGATTACAATGAACCAGGCATTGATCTTGAGTGCCAGGAGGATGCCCATAAATACGAGATATACCAGGAGGAGCAGAGACCAGGTGATAAAAACCCGGTAGGTCAGTCCCCAGTCACGTTTCCATATCATTCAAGTAGATATGCGAGCACGTCATCATAAACATTCCCCCATTTTCGGTTCAGAACAACAAAAATATTACATTCCCATAAGAATGATGGATTTTACGATAGAGAAACCTTAATAGGTGAGGAACTTTTGAACCGGCCTGATACCTGCTGAGTTGTGAACCGGCCCTGCTATGAGAAAAACAAGAAGGGCCAGAAACTGGCAGACAATAATTCAGGATCAAACAGGAATTCAGATACCTGAAAGAAGGTACAAGATGCGGTATGCAATATGCAGCAGGAACCCCTGGAAGAATATTTTACATCAGATTTGATCATGGAGAGGATCTGATCTCAGGATTGCAGACATTCATTCGGGAGCATCAGATTCAGTCCGGGATAATTCAACTTATTGGAGCAGTATCGAAGGGAAACCTGGTGACCGGGCCAAGGATAACCGTTCTTCCTCCTGACCAGGTCTGGCAGTCGCTCGATGAAGCACACGAACTGGTCGGCATTGCAATAATCAGGTCAGGAGTTGATGGCCCGATAATTCATCTTCATGCTTCTGCAGGACGGGAAAAAAGTGCGCTCACGGGGTGCTTCAGAGAAGATATGAGCGTGTACATCGTTATAGAAGCGGTCATAACCGAGTTTTCAGGGTTTATCATCAAAGATAAGACAGACGAACAGACAGGACTTCATCTGCCTGTAGTATAACCGGGTCATACCATATACCACATACCATACTCCTGTTTCATGCAGGAATTATGCAGGCAAGAGATATTTTTACCGGATTAGGTTCTTGAAACCCCAATCCTGCTTTTACGCGATTCAATCCTGAATCCAAGTGATTCAAGATAGGTACGTGCGTGTCCGGAGGTATGAAGCAGCACCTCAACCAGGTCTTCCTGCTCATCCACATCGCAGTAGAGTCTGAAGGAATCGATAACCGAACAGGAGAGACCGGCATCTTCAGCAAACCTGACATGCTTGAGATAACTGGTCCCGTAATATTGTGCTCTGAACCGGTCAGCATACCTGATATAGACCGCATTGGTCCCCCCTCCCCGACCAGGGACGATCGCCATGTCAGATCCTGAGTTCATCAGGGTAAGGATAGAGAACCGATCCGCAAGCGCCAGATCAGCCATGATGATCGCGAGCGGACCGGTGTTTGCGATACAGAAGGTATCAAGTGCCTCATTGAGCCCCTGATCCAGGATCTCTACCCGCACCTGTTCTTCGTGAGGGAGCGTGAACTGAGCGGTGGAGAGGACAAGCGGATCACACCCTGCACTCCGTATTGCAGAGAGAACGTCCCGAAGCATTGCCATGGCAAAGAGCTCCCGCTCTTCATCAGTAAGGACAGTGGATAGGCGTGTTTTTGGATTTTTAGGTTTAAATGGGATGACTACCTGAACTCTCATAATATGTACCAGCCTTTAGCCGGGCTGCGGGTACATGGTTAGCCGGTGTATGGATTAAATGAAGCGGATAATACCGTTCGGTTCAAAGACCATTGATAACCTTGTGACTCCTAACGATAGGTGAACAGAAAGTTATGCCATCATCACTCATCGTATCCACCCATGAACGGGCAGAGGCTGTTCATGGATCTATGAACGGGGACGTTATCACCTATTCCCGGAATGTCTTCCTGCCCCTTACTTTTGTCTGTCAAAACCATTGTGGATATTGTACATTCAGACGCCCGGTGAGTCAGGGTTGCCTGACAATGCCTGATGAACTCGATAAACTTCTGATCCGGGGAGAGCAGTTCGGATGCACTGAGGTACTTTTCACATTTGGAGAGCGGCCAGAAATGGTCCCGGGATTTGAACCATATCTGAAAACACTGGGTTATTCCACCATTCTTGAGTACTGCATGGAGATGTCAGCGCGTGCCATCGCACATGGGATGCTTCCCCACACCAATGCCGGGATCCTGACCTATGAAGAACTGGAACAACTCAAACCCCTGAATGCAAGCATGGGCCTGATGCTCGAGACCACGGCTGAAATTCCTGCCCATCGCGGTTGTCCGGGAAAGAAACCGGAAGTGCGTATTGCAATGATCGAGGACGCCGGTAAACTTCAGATACCATTCACCACCGGACTGCTCATCGGCATCGGTGAGACCAGAGAAGACCGGGCAGAATCACTCAGGGTTATCAGCGATCTCCACCACCGATATGATCACATCCAGGAGATCATCATTCAGAACTTCTGCCCAAAACCGGGGACTGATATGGCTGCTTTCCCGGGAGCCACCACGGAGACGATGCAGGGTACGATCAGTCTTGCCAATGAGATTCTTCCACCTGATATCTCAATCCAGATCCCACCAAATCTGGCAGACTCACAATCCCTGCTCAGATTCGGAGTTACCGATCTCGGTGGTGTTTCACCGGTAACCCCGGATTATGTCAACCCGGAACACCCATGGCCAGGTATTGAGGAACTCAGACGGCTGACAAACGGGTATACGCTGCGTGAACGCCTGTGTATCTACCCGAAATACATCAAAAAAGGATGGTACCCACCAGGACTAAAGGATTATATCATGAAGTTGGAGAACAGAATTAGTGAGAGAGGTATGCTATGAGCATGGAGACCCCCCTGTATGAGGGGAAGGCCAAATCAGTGTACCGGACCCATAATCCGGATGAACTGAGGGTAGTCTTCCGCAATGATATGACCGCTTTCAACGGTGTCAAACACGACCAGTTTGAGAATAAAGGGCGGTTTAATGCAACCGCATCAGAATTCTTCATGCGCCTTTTAGAGGAGAACGGGGTATCCACCCATTTCATCAACAGGCCTGACCCGGAGACGATGATCGTAAAAAAACTCCAGATGATTCCACTTGAGGTGATTGTCAGGAATGTTGCTGCCGGATCTATGGTGAAGAAATACCCGGTGAAAGAGGGTACTGTTTTGAATCCTCCGGTCATTGCGATCGATTACAAAGACGACGAGCGGGGAGACCCGATGATCAATGATGAGATCATCTATGCTCTTGATATCCTGAACCCTGATGAACTTGCGATCGTCAAAACAGCAGCTCTGAAAGTCAATGTGATTTTATCAAAGTTCTTTGATGAGTTCGGCATCAGGCTGGTTGACTTCAAACTTGAGTTTGGGAAGGCGAAGGGAACCATTCTCCTTGGCGATGAGATCAGCATGGACTCTATGAGGCTCTGGGACAAGAAAACCGGAGAGTCATTTGACAAAGACGTATACCGGTTTGAGAAAGGGGATGTGATGACCGCGTATCGTCGGGTGTTAGAGCGGATCATTCCGGACTTTCGCGGATAATTGATTACCATGCAGGAATGAGAGCGCCGAAATCTACTTACTATACTCCCCCCATTGTTATCAGATTTCAGAAGATGCATCGATATCAGCACACAAATGGAAACTCAATCAAACATCTCCACTATATTGATGAGATTGCAGAATGAATAGAAATACAGTGATATCATGAGTGCAGAACAGGAAGAGGCGATACGTACCTGGGCTGAAGGATATGCCAGGGATCATGGATGGATCCTCAACCCGGATGACCGGCAGCTTGAAGCGGTTATCAAGGGACTAGCCCGTAACACCGAACGGTTCGGAGCCCAATACTGTCCATGCCGGATCAGATCAGGAGAACCTGAAACTGACAAGAAGATCATCTGTCCATGCGTGTATCACCAGGATGAACTTGACCAGGCCGGCCACTGTACATGTAATTTTTTCTATGATAAAGAGGCTTAACCACCTCTTTTCCCTCACTATATAAACGATAACCCTGACCGTGATTCATATTCCCGGTACATTTCGATATCTTGATACGATGAATAATCCTGATTATGTACAACAGGAGGCATACATACATGGCATCATATTCTGCAATACTTTCTGACGGTTCCGAGTACGTGAGAGGAGGACTGGTAGATAAGTGGCAGCGCTGGATACTCCTTATCGTGCTGCTCATCATCCAGACCGTTACAATCTGTATCATTCCACTGTTCAACGGGTACCTGGTCAGAGTGTACGGCTCAACAAGCAACGCTGCACCTGACATTGACGACTACAAGAAGCTCTTTGTTGACGGGTGGAAACTAAACATTGTAACTATCCTTTACATGATCCCGGCAATCATTGTAGGAGTAGTTCTCGGTCTGCTAAGCCTTGCACCAATCGTGGGTGCAGTCTTGAGCAAGGGTCGCATTGATGAGATCCTTGGTCTTATCATTGGGAGCATCGGGCTCCTTGTTACCGGCCTTGTCTTCGCAGTCATCACGCTGATCATGTACATGGCATACGTCCACTTTTCAAGAACTGGCAGTATCATGGATGCGTTCAGTATCGGTGATATCACAAGAAAGGTCGGAGACGGAATCGGCTGGGGAACATATGTCCTGATGTGGGTAATCATCTGGATCATCTCGATGATCCTCTGTGTCATCATCATGGGACTCAATGTTATTCCGCCCCTTGGCGTTATCGTTGGTATGGTACTCAGCCCGCTCTGGGCTGTCTTTATTGCCAAGGTTACCCGCAACGTCTACGATAACAAACCCTAAATGACCTTTCGGTCACTGCTTTTTTTCACTTATTCTGGTTTGATAACTAACACTGGTACCCGGCTTTGATGAACTATCCCGGTACTGACACTCCCCAGGATTAACCTGCCTGCCATTCCCTTCCCACTGGACCCGACGACGATCAGATCACTCCCATGTGATGCCGAGAACTCAATCAGTCCTTCAACCGCATCACCTACCCGGGTATGAATCGCGACTTCATGTCCTTCTTCGGCTGCGATCGCATGAATTGCATCGAAAAGTTCATTTTCTTCCATTTGGAGCATGCTTATGTGTGCATTTCCATCAGACTTATGTACTACAACATCCTGTTCTGCACATTGGGCATAGATACGCGGAGGAATGACAAAGAGCAGATCAAGCGTAGCATTCAGGAGTTTTGAAAGACCTAATGCATCACGAAGTGCTTTCATGCTTTCAGGGGAACCATCAACGCCGATGAGAATACGTTTGTACATGAAGTCTTATCTCCGGCAGGGAATTAAAAGATAATGATACCTACAGCCTGCCTGAAATCAGCATGAATGCCCTGACTTCATCAAAAAAATCGGTATTAACAGGGATATGATATGACCAGATAACTTGGTAACTGAGTTCCCGACCATCAGGGATGTAAAACAAGTCATGATGATCAGAAAGGAAGGACATATTTCCTATGAACTCTGGCATGCTGATCCCGCTGAACCAAAGGGAAGAGAAGCATACTGGAACACCATTGATCTACATGGGACCAAATGGCGGGTTCTGATTGCTGAAGCAAGCAGATGATATCAGTATCTTCTCTCTTTTTCGTCGTTTATTGAACACAAAAAGTTATGAAACCCTGAGCAGGGCATCTTTCCCGCTCATGCCAATGGTAATCCCGAGACCAGTACCGGCCTGATTTACCGAAACGATCTCACCAGTCAGAAGTTCATCAATAGAACTAACTGATGGAGTTGAAACTGGACGAACCTTGGCAGCCGGAATATGGAACTTATCAAGGGCAAGCACATCCACTGCACCACAACCAACAAGTCCCTTTTCTCCCAATGCAAATACAAGGTTTACCGGACCGATAGGAATCACATGTCCCGTAAAGGTCTTCCCTCCCAGGGAGAAAGATTCAGATGCCATACTTATAGTTCAGGCTGCCTGAATATATCAAAGATAGCAGAACAACGCTGGTCAGGTATCTGCTTCTGGCATGAATCAGTTATTGTGGTCCGGTAATATTGTTCAAGATCCCGGGTTACCTGATCCCAGTCATGAGCAGCCACATATGAGGCAAGAGACACGTAGTCCGGGCGATTCTGCAGACAATACCTGATACCCGCTGCAATATCTTCAGGGTTCAGTGATGTACAGGCCCCTGCTCCGGGCAGAACATGGGATGTCGCCGCATTACGGGGATGATCTGCAGTGACAATAGAAAGCCCGCATGCCATTGCTTCAATTGCAGCGATCCCAAACCCTTCCCGTTCACTGGGAAGAACGTACACTTTTGAAGCTTTCATCAAACCAATGACAGCTTCATGGTCTTTTACAAATCCTTTGCAGGTGATATGCCCGGAAAGACCATACTGCTGAATACGCTCCCTGATGATAACAAAATCAGGTCCGTCACCTATTAACATGGCATGCAGATCCGGATATTCATCAATCAGAATCCTGACCGCATCTATCACCAGTTCAGGATGTTTCTCAGGAATGAACCTTCCGACAAAGATCAGATCAGAGGTTTCCTGTGAGGGTGAAACTGCAGAGATAGCGGCAGTATCGATACCGTTTGGAATACGGGTCACGTCACCAGCATATCCGGTATCCTTCATCTGATGAGCAGTGAGCAGAGAGACCGCAATTACCCGTGGAGAGAGAACAAGGGCAATCCGTTCGATCAGGAGCCCTAAAAGACCACTATCCCCCAGATAGTCAAACCAGTACCGCCCCCAGAACTCATGCCAGGTTACGACCAGGCATCTTTTTTTCAACCTGCAAAAGATGGAGAGCAGAATTGCAGGAAAATACGGAAAATTCTGGCAGTCAAAGATCTCCATCTCTGACTTCAGGAGATGGGGAACCAGTCCGATAGTATAGCGGACTGCCTGCAGAATAGATCTTCGTCCTTCAGTATAGAGACCCATTGCCGGGCAGACCCCATGCAGGACCATTCCCTCCCGCTCAATGATATCAGGTCCATCCCAATACTTCATACCATAGAGATGAATCTCATGGCCACGGGCAGCTAGTCTGACACCGATCTCATGAATGCGTTTTTCCACCCCGCCAATCGTTTCAGGATAGATCACATCATAGATATAGCCGATCTTCATCAGGATACTCCGGATGCCACCGATGGCATGCCTGGATCTATTCGATCAGCATTTATCCCTCCCGGTATATCAAGATCAAGAATCCAATGCGATGCATCTCATGTATCACCCCAATTCAGAATGGCAGATCACGGTTCTGCCATGATGACCACTGTCTGGATACAGATCTGGTACAGGAGGCGATCCATAATTTCTGGCAGGTGGATGAGATCATTCTCTGTATTCAGGATCCACGGAGTGCATCCATCGCCGCCACCTGTGAATCAAGAGGTATACCGGTAAGAAAACTCTGGATTCCCGCTGGAACTAACGAAGCGGAACTATGGGAGACATTCTCACTGCTTGCCACGCTCGCAGACGAGGGGGAAGAGATCCTCTTTGACATCACCGACGGCAGAGACAGCCTCCCGTTCATCATATCTCTTGTGGCAACATGGATGAAAGAGGTCAGAAAGGTGAAGATAGTAGGAGTGATATACGCATCACCACCAGATGAGTTCGGACTCAGACATTTCATCAACCTGCAACCTATCCTTCAGGTAATCGACTGGATTGAAGGGGTGCGTGCTCTGATATCCCATACCAATGCAGAACAGATGGCAGAACTGCTTACCGGACTGCAGGGGCAGATATACCGGTCAGGCAATGAGGATGACCCGCCAACCAGGCTGAAAGGCTGGTCACATCTGCTCGAGACCTTCACCACAGCAATCAGGCTCTCCCGTCCTGTTGATGCCCTGTACGCAGGATGGGGAATAATTCATGATCTTCCCCGGATCAGAGGGGAGATATCCAGGTTTGCTCCGGTATTACTACCGGTGATAAAAGATCTGGAGATCATCGGTGAGATGGCTGCACTGCCAAGTCCGGATCATCTTACTCCATCATACCTTCGAAACCAGCACCGGTTGATCCGATACCAGATCAATAAAGGGTTTAACCTTCAGGCAGTGTCACTAGGACGGGAATGGATCATATCCCTGATGATGCTCCGGTTCGGGATCGATGACGACTGGCTCGATGCAGATTCCAGACACCTGATCGCCAGGACCATGACCGGGCTGGCACTGACTATGCAGGGAATTCCTGCAGAGACCACACAGTACACCCACCTGCTGTTGTCGGAAGTACACTGGAACGCAATGATGCCGATATGGGAACGGGTATCAGCACTGAGAAATGATCTTGCCCATTGTGGCATGAATCGCCGGAACGACAGCCTCAAATCACTACTTCAGCGAATCAACCAGATCCCTGATGACCTGATTCTGTTTGCAGCATATACCGGCGTGAAATTTCCAGAGACTGATAAAGCTCCCGGGGCTGATTCAGAGATCTGAACCCGGAAAAATAAAAAAAAGTTGTAAGTATTCAGTGATCTGA
>NZ_JAJRBM010000057.1 GCF_028679455.1 Methanospirillum sp.
ACGAGGTGGAGATCATGACATGGTCGAATATGATTTTATCTCATTTCATCCTGGAGATAATTTGAATACAATGGGTTATGAAGGAGATTATACCCTTACTATCTCTAAAGACCCGGTGAGTGTCAGATTACCTGGTCGGATTCATCTGACTGTTCTGGATATGAATCGGTTTTCCCCAGGGCATCCGGGGGGAGGGGGAATCGGATTTGCAATTCAGGTATATACGAAGGTTACTGTTCAATGTTCTGAATCTGGGTATTCGATATCCTACAGCAGACCAGCAATCATTGAACATTTTCTCAAACTTTTTTCTCATGTGGTGGGGTATATTGGAGGATTTGCAATCCAAGCCTTTGATCCTCCCTACAAACATGTAGGTCTTGGTTCTACCTGCACCGTGCTGATGGGTTTGGCAGTAGCAGTAAATCAAGCGGTGGGCAATCCGCTTTCAAGGGATCAACTTCGGACCCTTATCGGAAAAAACTATGTGGAAGAGATAGGAGATGATCTAATTGCTTATGCTTTTGAGACCGGTGTTGGTCCTGCGGTAAGTAGCGATGGAGGTATGGTGGTAATGGGAGATAACCTTACCGGCTCTTCGTTGTTTCATGTGGGTAGGTTGAATTTCAACTGTACATACCGAAGAGCCACTAATCTAACGTCGGCTATTATGTGAATTTTCTTGTATCACCTCCGGACCAGAACCGGTCCCAGAGGGTATCGATCTCATATTTGAGTTCTGGAGCGAGTCTCATGATATGTCCGTAATGAATGTCCGAATATGTCTGTATTCATTCTTCTGAATTTTAGGGATTATTGAGTATATTTCTAGCATTTGAGCCTTAATGAGGTTTATTTATGTGTACTCTCTACGGGGCTTTATGTCCGAATATGTCCAAATATGTCCAAATACTCTGATTCATGATTCTGCCATATTATATGTTCAATGTAAAATTTGTCCGATATATGACGGTATTAGGGGATCGATTTGCATTCATTGAGACATCGGTAATGTCCTGATTGAGTCCTTCAGGGTATAATATACTCCGCGTGTTTTACCTGATTTCTTAAGTACATCTGCCGATACCAGTTCAGCTAAATCCCGTTGAGCGGTTTTTAGGGTGCAGTTATACATCAATGCGTAATCTGCAGTACTTATGCGAGTATTACTGATGAGATATTCGATCACCTGCTTCTGTCTGACATTCAGGGTGATTTTTTCTTCAATATACTCAAAGAGAGTTACTCTCCTGAATGTTACTGAAAAGGAATGCCCTGTTGCCTCAAACTCCGGTTCAGGGAGATTTTGCGCTTGACAGGATTCAATCATGTGATTTGTTCCTGAGCCCCATTGTTCTATATATCCACCAAGAAACAGGGTTTGAGCAATATGAACATTTTTTGGAAGGGAAAGATGTTCGGTTTTGAGTGACTCAATTGACAATTCGGGGGGAAGTGAACCAGGATTGAGTATCTTCATCTGACCGGGAAATATCCGTACCTGAACATTCCCTGAAGACCGATAGTCCCGATGGCAGAGTGCATTGATAACTGCCTCCCGGAGAGCGTCAGGAGGATATTCCCACTGTTCTTCCCTCTGGTATCTCCTGGTTTTACCTCAGCTGATCTGCTCATATTGGATAGAATAAAGGTCATTGTCTCTTCGATCTGGTGTAGCAGGTCACCTCTGATCACTTTCATGTTGATAAAAGGGCTGGCTACATCAGTTCCCCGAAATTGTCCGCATCTCACTTCTGACTGGAGAATAAACCTCTGTGGATCTTTTCCAAAAAGAAGGGCGGCAGCATTTGTTATCTGCCCATCTTTAAGGAGATGCAATTTATCGAGTACTGTGACGACCGGTGTTTTCTGATTTACCCCAAGAAGTCTTTTATCTGAGACCTTACCCAGAAATTCCCTGATAAGTCCTGGATCAATGTCATTCAGGGTCGTATCAGGACAGATCTCACTTTCCCATGGAGGAAGACCTGTGGAAAGAATCATTCTCTTAAGTTCATCAGGAGGAATAACCCGGTTTTCAGTGCCTACCCGGATGTATGCTATTCCATCAAGGAAATAGGGTTTATTGGTTCCTTCAGGGATGGTGACCGTGACCAGATGAACCCCTGACTCCTCGATGACTCTGATATCTGGTGAGATTTCAGGTTTAATCCGGGATGTTATCTGCTGTGAGAGTTTGCGAAGGCTGTGATCCGAAGGGGTGATACCGATGGGATCTCCGGTGTCTGATCTGCCGAAGGTGATGACCCCGCCGTGATGGTTCAGGAATGTACAGACAGATTTCAGGGATGGGTCAATCTGTGAGAATGAGCGTTTGAACTCCTGGGTGTCTGACTCTTGGAGAGTCATGTAACGAGTTCTCCGGTGAATGCTTTCGCCATGAGAGAGTCAATTAAATAATTACTTAATTCTGTTTCCTTAATGACATGGCATAATTGCTTTTCAATTTTTTCCGCAATTTTAGAAAAAACCAATTGATGTTCATATGGAGGGAGAATAATCTTGATTCTGGCCATTTGACCTAAAACTAGATCTCGATTTGCTATACCACGGGTATAATCAGCTCCCGCCGGTTATCTTCTCTAATAATTCCTCCCTTCACCCTAAATCCTAATTATTAGACAAATCAGGTTTGCAACCAGAGTTCTCTTATTTATACTGTTACTATTGAAGACCTTAAAGGTTACCTATTCAGTGAGAAAATGAAATATCGTCTCATATACCTGTACGAAAAGACGTTACTTTAAGAATAACTATCGGAGGGTTGTTGGAAGAGGGGCGATACTTCCTCCCAATTTAATCTATTCAATTCACCAATAATCTAGGCTCTTCGTCAGTTTCGGTAGGTAAGTTACATTTCAACTGTACATATCGAAGAGCCACTAATGCTTGTCGTCTCTTAATTTTTGTAATCCTTCCCCAGAGGAATTACTCTCAAATTTAAGTGGCGAGAGGCACTAGTCATTATTACTTCTCTTTTGCACGATCTCATCGATATCTGTTACAATTCGCTAGACAATGAAAGGTTTTTTTTACTGAACATCAATCCATAACCTCCCAATGGCCACCCTTTGCCGGTCCGACTCTCCTGATTTTTCCGCTTTTTTTGAGTGAAGCGATCTGTTTTTCAATTGCCCTGGGTGTCAGATCAACCCGGATTGCAATCTCCTTTGCAGATAATTCGGGCTCCTCTCGCATGAGGGAGATGATCTTCTCCGAACCTTCCCATTCTTTACGGCGAATTGTAGCGGTGAAAAGCCCTCCTTCACGGTCATCGATAAAATCGATATCAGACCAGTCTTCTAATGCCCGTTTAATACCAGAACCAAGGCCTCGATAGGGAAGGAGCCCTTTTGCGATGAACGACACCAGAACAGGATTTCTGATGTTCGAGTTCCCATTTCTGATCTTCTCGATGGTCAGGTTGTTTGGCAGGGATCCCGGACTGATGATCTCAATCCGGTTGTCAAAGATGAAGATACGGATTGGGGCACTAATCAGATAATCCTGGTGCATGAGGGCAGTTACCAGGAGTTCTTCAAACAGGACTTCCGGAATTTCCGGCTTTCCCGGGGAATTGACTCCCCTTCCAGCCTGTACTTTGTGAAAACTCTTTCTCAAGGACAAAATGGCGCGATAATTATTCTCAAAGACGTACTGCGTAAGTCCAATTTTAGAATAAATGATATCAGTGCAAAAATCGGTTTAATTATTTACTCCTCCCTTACAATCCTGAAAAAGACAGTTCCGGTAGATTATAGGGGTGAAAATAGTAGTAAGAAGACTCATCATGATTATCGTAACATAGATGCCCTGATTAATTATTCCTCCCTGAAGTCCGATTAATGCTACAATCATAGCAACCTCACCCCGTGGTGCCATTCCAAAACCAACAATGAATGACTCTTTTACAGTCATTCCACCGAAATAGGAAGGGATTCCACAACCAATAAGTTTAGTCAGAACTGCAACCAGGGTCAATATTACAAGGAGCAGGTTATCTCCAGATAATATTCGCATCTATCTTCTTCCTCTCACTTGGAATTATGGTAGATCTGAAAGCAGTGACCTCTGAAATTATTATATTC
>NZ_JAJRBM010000058.1 GCF_028679455.1 Methanospirillum sp.
CCATTGCCCGGTTCCAGGCGATCACCTTCACTTCTATGTCGATGACAATAGTAGCATCATGGAGGAAATCAATAAAATTGGCTAGTCTTAACTCGGACTCCCGTATCGCCTATTCAGAATGCTTTCGCTCTGAAATATCAAGGACGATTCCACGAAATCCAATGATAAGTCCATTTTTTTTAATCGGTGATGAATAGATAACCACCGGGATGATGGATCCATCGTGTCGATAGGCACGGTACTCATGCGGAGCAGATTCTCCAGATCCGTGAAGCTGTGCCATATAAGTAATAGCAAGGGGTCTGTCATCAGGGATAATCAGATCCAGAACATTTAGATCAGATAACGGAGAATCAGGAGGATAATGAAAAGTCAGAAAACCCTGTCGGTTTACATACGTAATTGTTCCTTTCAGATCACATTCGTATACAATAAGGGGGAGCAGATCGGCGAGTTCGCGATATCGCTGTTCACTTTCCCGGATCTTCTCCTGGTTTGAGATCATCTCTTCCAGGTAGGAACGCCGTTCATCCTCTGATGCTTTGAGTTCTTCACAAGCAGCAGTCAGTTCAAAATTTCTCTGTGATAGTTCTTCTTCGGCAAGGAGTCGATCGGTTATATCCCTGATAACCATATGAATGCAGATGGCGCCTTCGAGGTAGATACGGTTCAATCCAATTTCAGCGTAAAAAGTAACAGGGTCACCTCGTTTAAACTTCCAATTAACAAGTCCCGGGGTCCCAGATACAACTTCCGAAGAAACATATTGCCATAATGCCTTGGATGCCGTGCCATCTGGCTGCATTTCAGGAGATAACTCATAGATTGTCCGACCCTTTAGTTCTCCTTTCCGTAGATCAAATAGTACACCCGCCTGGGTATTACCGTCAATCACCCGGGCTTCCCTGATGATGAGAATCCCATCTCTTGATGAGTCAAAGAGAAGCCGGTACTTCTCCTCACTTTCCCGTAGTGCAAGTTCTGCACGCTGATTATGGACCGCGGTCCTGATCTTATGAACCAGCTCTGCAAACAAAGTCTGCGGGTCACCGGTTTTTTGAAGATAGAAGGTGGCACCATTGTTGATGGCTTCCACCACTACCTCTTCACGCCCCTTTCCGGTAAAGAGAATAAATGGAATATGCGGTGATGATATCCTGACTGCTTTCAGCAGTTCTATCCCATTCATACCGGGCATATAGTAATCAGATACAATAACATCACAGCAGTTTTGTGAGAGCAGGGTGAACACTTCAGGTCCGTTACCTGAAGTGAGCACGTGCAGGGAGCTGGTCTTCTCCATAAATTTCTTAAAAAAGACCGCTGCATCAGAGTCATCATCAACGTACAATACGGTGATATCAGGAGAAAGGGATGAAGGTGGTACCTCCCCATTACTGTTTATGTTGGGAGAATCAGAATCCGGCGGAAAATTACCATCTTTTGGCATACCTTCATCTACCGATAGTATGAGTGATTGAGCAACAGATGATAAGAACTTACGGGATCCTGTTCAGTCACTCATCTAAAGTGCACAGGTAGAATGCTTCTGAAAGTATCCAGAAAAAAAGATTAATGCGAGGCAAGACGCTTGCCAAGCTGGAATGCTCCGTCCATTGCAGTATTATTCTTCTCGATATCCTTGGGAGCATCAAGCCCTCCGGCAATGATCGGATCAGATACCGGAATCTGGAAAAATGACATCGCAAAGGAGAATGTGTCAGCAATTCCGGTGAATGCCTTGACATTATCATCTCCCTGGGTAAGGACGACAGCAGCTTTTTTCCCGGGAGAGAGTCGGGGTTTATAGTCCGCATCAATAAGAGCATACAGGCGATCCACAAACTGCTTCATCTGTCCGGTCATCTGCGCAAAATAGACAGGAGTTCCAAAGATCAGCACATCTGCTTCACGAATCTTGGAATACAGAGCCTGCATATCATCATCAATTCTACAAGTCTCATGGGATTTGCAATATTTGCATCCTTTACAACCGCTGATCTCAAGAGAGGGAATATGCACCACTTCAACAGATGCTCCCGCCTCTTTTGCACCGGCAATAACCTGTCCAACGAGTGTTGCAGTATTTCCCCCGGACCGGGGACTTCCGACAAATCCCAAAACCTTCATATTCAGGATATCATCTGCATGGCAGATATATTATTGTGGATACTCTGGCCAATATACTTGCAGATATGATCCTGATCCGGAGACCAACCATCGGTGAGGCACACGAAGAGGTTGTCAGAATAATTGCTGAACGATGTGAAGGGACTACCAGGATGACTGAAGATGGAGAGGTCACCTATGATCCTGAAGAACCAATCTGTATCCATATCGAATCACCGTTCAGCAGTCCGATGAAATCAAGTGCATCGCTGTTCGGGGATCGGTTTTCAGACCAATATCAGTCGTCACTCTATACTATCACCAGACGAAAAAATGATGGTACTGATGCAACGTATACCTACGGGAACCGACTCCGAGATTATCCGGTTGCATCACTGGCAATGAATGCCCCGGATCGCTCATTCATTAAGAAAGGACTGGATGGTCTGATGAAACGATGCGGATATGTTCCAGCCAAATCAGCAGGAACAATAGAATATTCCGGTGACGGGAATCTCGGGGGTATCGATCAGATTCAGACTAGTATTATAGACAGGCTCATTGAGAATCCAAGCAGTCGCCGTGCAGTTGCAATAACATGGTCACCATTCTTTGATATCACCCGTGATGAACCACCCTGCCTGCAGATCGTCCAGTGTGTAATCGACAAGTCAGACCATCTAAACCTGATCTGCCTCTTCAGGAGTAATGACATGCTTTCTGCGTGGGGCCAGAACGCATACGGACTTGCCCATATGCAGAAGTTCATCCTTGATTCGATCAATGATTCACGGCAGAAGAGGAAAAAAAACCTGCTTACCCAGGGATGGATCGAAACCATCAGTATCTCTGCCCATATGTATATCACCCGTGATCAACTCGAACTAATGAAATTTTTAAAGAAAGAACAGACAAAAGAATCGTTCAAGTCATTTCATAAGACCTGACCTTTACACTGCACCAGCTTAAAAGCATCCTTTTCCAGGTAATCAACCTCATATGGAAGGCAGGATAGTATGAGATGGTGAAACATCTGGATGCTCTCCTGTCCGACTGCGTCAATGGATATCGTCTTACTCCTGATGAAGCCACTTCTCTTTTAAAGGCCAGAGGGCGTGACATCTTCCGGATTGCAGGGGCAGCAGATGAAAAGCGTGAGATAATTGCAGGGGACATCATCACGTTTGTCCGCAACCAGAATCTAAATACGACCAATATCTGTATCAATCGATGTGGATTTTGCGGATTCTCACGAAGGAAAAGTGATCCCGATGCCTACCTTCTTTCAAAGCAGGAACTGATAGACCAGCTACACCGGGCAACAGAGCGTAACGTCACTGAGATCTGCAGTGTCAGCGGGCTCCATCCTGATTATACTCTTGATTCATACCTGGAGATCTTTAAAATCATTAGAAATGAGGCTCAGAAAATCCATATTCATGCCAGCAATCCGATGGAGGTTGCATATGCGGGAAGAAAAAGCCTGTACTCCTCACATGAGGTACTGACTGCGTTTAAAGAGGCAGGGGTTGATACCATCTGCGGGACCGCTGCTGAGATCCTTGCTGACCCGGTCAGGTCTATCATCTGTCCGGAGAAAATCTCAACAGATGAGTGGATCCGAATCATCAGGGAGGCGCATGGAATCGGTATCAAATCCACCGCTACTATTATGTACGGTCACTGCGAGAGTGATGAGGACCGTGCGCAGCATCTCTCGATCATCCGTGATATCCAGGACGAGACCGGTGGATTCACCGAGTTCGTTCCTCTCTCTTTTGTTCATCAGAAGACCCCGATTTACCAGATGGGCATTGCTCGGCCGGGAGCTACCGGCAGAGAGGATATGCTGATGACTGCGGTGTCCCGGTTGTTCCTGGATAATTTTCGAAACATTCAGGTATCCTGGGTAAAATACGGGATGAAGATGGCACAGATCGGACTCATGTCCGGGGCTAATGATCTTGGGGGAACACTCTACGAAGAGAGTATATCCCGGGAAGCAGGAGCAGTAACTGGCACATATCTGGATCCTGGAGAGATGGATAATATCGTATCAGATATCGGGAGAACCCTTCGAGAACGTCACACCGATTATTCCTTGTTATGACTGATCATCTGTCAATTTTAGATAGCCGGATCGCTCCGAACTATAATACAATGCTCCGATCCATTGAGGAGAAGACCGGCCCAATCTCTGATGCAATCAAAGCGCTACTCATCACCGATGGATCGGTAACCCGGTTATTAGAATGCTATAATGAAGCACCGATCTCGATCAGGACCGTTACCCAGCAGGTGATCCCTGCTGAAGATGATATAGCCGAAGAGATGCAGATCAAGACCGGTGATCCGGTCAATTACCGGGTTGTGGAGATCTGCGATCAGGAGATGGATATACCGCTGGTGCATGCGGTCTCATACTGCCCGGTAGAACGTTTGCCAGAACATGCCAGAAAAAGCCTGATGCAGGCAGACATCCCGATAGGGCATATTCTCAGGGATGAAAAAATCGAGTCACGCAGGGAGATCACCAGCATCAGGACTATTTCAGGCTCTGATGCCCTGCCATCCCTTCCGGTATCGGTGGCATCAGGACGGGTATTTGCAAGGCGGTACCGCATCATCCATCAGAACCGGCCACTCTTCAGGATCGATGAGTTTGTTCCAGACCACCTTTTCTCAGGGACCAGGCGGGTAACCATCCGGACTCCTTCACGGATTCATCTAGGCCTGATTGATATGAACGGATCCCTTGGTAGGGTGGATGGGGGAGTCGGTATCACGCTTGACCGGCCGGGCTATGTCATTACCGCAGAGCCTGCCCTCGAAACCCGGGTACTAACCGACGATGAAGAACTGAAATCCCGGACTCTCAGTATCATTGCAAATCTCGTAGAGCAGCAGGGATTTGATCCTGATGTGGCAATCAGGATCAGCGAGGTTATCCCTCCTCACAGCGGGCTTGGAAGCGGAACTCAACTCGCCCTTGCGGTTGCCTCAGCCATGTCACTGATCTCAGGAAGATCACCGGAGGATCTGGCAACGGTCACCGGAA
>NZ_JAJRBM010000059.1 GCF_028679455.1 Methanospirillum sp.
CTTGGAGTTTTCAGGATGATAAGTGCGATATTTCATACCGATACACACCCCCTCAGCGTGATTGGTTGAAACGAAATAAATACATCTGATTTTTACTTTTTTTTAAATTTGTCTGATCGCGTAAGGCAAATGTATTTTTCATTTTGACCTTTTTGAAATCTTGCTCCAAAAAACAGGCCAGCAGACCCATTACGGTAATATCTGGCATACAATGTAAAATGCGTTATTGCTAGAATATTATAATTTCAATAAAAATGCGAGGGAAGGGATTTGAACCCTCGAACGTCTGCACGACTAGGCCCTGAACCTAGCTCCTTTGACCTGGCTCGGATACCCTCGCACACAATAGTTACTAACACTTGTCATGGATTTGACTAACAGATATCCATAACCTGCCTGGATTCCATGAACCTATCTTTTTAGACCTGATTCAACGATCTTCGCGCCTTAACAGGTGTGTGTTACCCGTAATTATAACTTTTGAATTATCAGAACTAAATCTGATAATTCCTGATTCAGGATTATTGTGATTGTTTATATCGCTGCATCTCCCGTTCACGAAGTTCTGCCCGTTTAATCTTCCCGGACAGAGTTTTGGGGAGTTCTTCCATATACTCGATCAACCGCGGATATTTGTACGGAGCAGTGACCCGCTTGACATGTTTCTGAATCTCACGTGTTAACTGATCTGATGGTTCATATCCGGGTTTAAGCACAATGAACGCTTTAACAAGCATCCCTCTGAGTGGATCAGGAGATCCGACAACAGCAGATTCCTGTACTGACACATGCTCCTGAAGCGCACTTTCCACTTCAAAGGGACCGATTCGGTACCCGGAACTTTTGATGACATCATCATTCCTGCCGACAAACCAGAAATATCCGTCATCATCCATGTAGGCCTTGTCCCCGGTGTAATAATATCCGTTTTGAAATGATTCGGCATTTGCTTCAGGATTATCAAGATACTCAGTCACCAGCCCTACCGGACGTGGATTAAGACTTATTGCTATCCTCCCCTCAATACCCGGCTCTACCTGGTTGCCATCATCATCATGGAGTTCTATCTTCCACCCGGGAGAGGGTTTTCCCATCGAACCTGGTTTATGAGTGATACAAGGGAAGGTTGCAATGCAGGCACAAGTCTCGCTCTGACCATATCCCTCATAGATAGGAAGGCCGGTCTCTTCCTTCCAGATCCGAATGACTTCGGGATTCAGGGGTTCGCCCGCAGATACGCAGTGACGCAGGGATCTCAGATCATACCTGGCAAGATCAGCGATGATCAGCATCCGATAGATGGTAGGCGGACAACAGAAAGTAGTGATCTCATACTTTTCAATCAGAGGAAGTAGTTCGGTTGCTTTGAATTTACCCCTGGCATCATAGATAAATAAACAGGCTCCTTCGATCCACTGACCGAAGATTTTTCCCCAGGCACATTTAGCCCATCCGGTATCTGAAGAGGTGAAGTGAAGATCATTGGAGTTGAGATCCTGCCAGAGTCGGGCAGTAACAATATGACCCAGCGGATACCCGTGATTATGTAACACCATCTTCGGTTCACCGGTTGTTCCAGAGGTAAAATAGATGAGCATCGGATCTGAAGAATGCGTTTTTTGCTGGAATGGCATGCTGATCGCAGAACGTGAAACAGGAGCAGGATATAATAATTCATACTGGTAACTGATCCAGTTGGGCAGTTCACCATCGATAAGCATCCGGTGTTTGAGAGAGGGGCAGAACCGACATATCTTCTCAACTTTATCTGAATTCTCAACATCAGTAATCAGCAGACTGAACTTGCCGGCATTAACCCGGTACTGGAGATCTTTAGGGGTAAGCATCGTTGGTGACGGACAGACAACAGCACCCAGTTTAATGAGGGCAATAACAAAGATCCACCATTCCGGAACACGGTGGAGCATAAGCATGACATGGTCACCTTTCTTGACCCCGTATTTGATAAGGATATTGGCTGCTTCTACCGAGAGGTTTCGCAGATCACGGAAGGTATATTTTTTTTCTACTCCTTCCTGGTTGACCCATATCATTGCCAGTTTATTACGGTCAATCTCAGCCCAGTGATCGATGACATCAAATCCAAAATTATAGAATTCAGGAACATCAATGGTAAAATCACGAACCGTATCCTCATATGAGGTCATCCGGTGTGGAATCTCCTGCTTCATATCTGATCATAGGTTAGTAAAGAAGAGTTAAGATACTATCAGGATGACGTACAAAGTTCTTATCAGGTATGAAGTATGAGAAGTTTAAATTGACACTTTATATATGAAATGCGATTCTGAATGAAAATCTGCCCGATATGCCTTTGTTCAGGACGAATCTCCATTAGTATTATGACAGGGAAGATCCCACCATATTTGCAATGGAAGAGAAACAATACGAATCCCTGAAGATTGAAAATATTGTCGCTTCAGGAGCTATCGCAGATTCTATTGATCTTCAGGTGATTTCAAATAACATCGAGAATTGTGAACTCAATTCCAAGCGTTTTCCAGGGGCAGTATATAGGATGCAAAACCCCAAGATCGCCTTCCTCATATTTTCATCAGGAAAAGTGGTTCTTACCGGTATCAGAGATACACCTTCACTTGAGACAGGCCTGAAACTTATCATCGGCAAAATGAAAGAAGTAGGAATTGCCTGTTACGACGAACCACGTGTTTCCGTTACTAACATTGTCTGTTCATACGATATCGGGAGCACGATTAATCTCAATAAAGTTGTCATGACATTGAGTCTGGAAAATATAGAATATGAACCGGAACAATTTCCAGGCCTGGTATACCGGATTGCAGACCCAAAAATAGTGGCATTACTCTTCTCTTCCGGTAAGATCATCCTGACCGGCGGAAAAACCATAGAAGATATCAAGTGTGGACTTGCGCTTCTGGAACAGAAACTCGGCAGCATTATGTAACCCGGGTTACCCCGGTTTTTTGTTATTGCCAGAACCGGTGGGTTCTGATAAAATTTCTCTCTGCTTTGAGTATTTCCCGGTACAGGGAATCTCCTTCTGTCCAGGTTGCCAGGATTCGTGATGCCGTATCAGGACCGACACCTTTCGCAGCGAGGACAAGTACTGCTTTCTTCCCACTTGAAAGAACAATATTTGCATTTTTTATGAGTCTGCGTTCTATCTCCTTCTCCTGTGCATTTTTGGTTTTTTTATTTGCCAAACCATACTGTTCTTCTTCATACGGTTTAAGGGCTGCAATGAGTTTCGCCTGACAATTACCACATACAGGGGAATCTGGAACACGATCGACTACAGTTCTGATCTTCCATTTTCTACAGTTCATGCAAGCAAGAATTACCTCCTGTTTTGCCAACCGGTGTTTGATCGTAGCAAGGACAGCCTGATCTGCAGTAGGTGGAGGAATCTGGTCACGATGAGAGAATATGCCGGATGCCCCAATCATACTTGGCGGACCAATGACCAGTTGAATCCTCTCATTCCTGATGCTGGCAACAATTTCGGAGGCATGGATAACATCCATATACCGTGAGAATAGTTCACGGTATGTTTCTGCCTGGATAGCCGGCATCGAAAGAAGTTCACTAAGCCGGTGCATGCTCAGCCGCTCATAATCCGCATCAGCGTCAATGGCACCAAACTTCTTGGCTATCTGTACAAGTTTCCATCTGAAAAGTGAAGTCCGTTTTAATGCAACTTCTAATATGGCACGAAGATGCCCTGGCTCAAGTCCAGCAATAATCTCCAGCACATCCCCTGCAACCACTTCCCTCGGAAGACGAAGGAGGATTCGGTATGCATCAAGTTCGATACCAACGGTAGTCCCCCATCGTGCAGATATCAGAATCGAAATTACTCTCCCGAACACTTCATTGGTCTGGTGACCAGCACACAGATTAATTACCACCCCTTCAGGAATTTGTTCGAGTGTGATGATATCATCAGTAGGAACGATTCCACGGTTGGTTTCTACCGCTTCCAGGTATGCTTCTGCATAACGGATTACTACTGGATCGGAGGAGTAATCACAAAACAGACGCGTTCTCCTGAGTGTTCCCACTTCTCTGGCAACTTCAAACGGGACCGGAATCTGTTCTCCTTCCCAGGAAGGAAGTTCCCCTTCAGCAGTCTTGGCAGGTTCGACGGTGATCTTTCCTTCTTCCATCTCAAGCACCCGCCAGAGATGCCCCCGGGCAATAAAAACCGCCCCGGTGTGGAGGTAGGTAACCACAAATGATTCATCAAGCGATCCGACGGTTCTCCTGGATACCATGTCGTAGATCGGAAACTTTCGTTCATCAGGGATCATCGAGAGATTATTAGAAAGATATTTGCGGGCACGGCCAGTGGTAATTACTCTTACTCCATCCTTTCGTATGATATAGTGTTCACTCAGCTGAGTTATCACCATGGGAACTATTGATGCAGCATCGGGACAGACCGCTGAACCTGAAAGAACGGTGATGATATCATCAGTAGGTATCTCGCCATATTCAACTGACATCGCCGCAATCTGGTTGGCAATGACATCACCAGCCTGGTAGGTTGGAACAACTTCTTCCACCTCCCCGGCAATTGCTCGCTTTGTGATCACCAGTGACTCAGCAAGGTCATCAAACCCGCTCGCAATTATTGTTCCCCGTGATACTCTACCAATCTGATGACCTGCCCTCCCTACCCGTTGTACGAGTCTGCTCACTTCACGTGGAGATCCAAACTGGATCACATGATCCACATGACCGATATCAATCCCGAGTTCCATTGAAGAGGTACAGATAAGAGCCCTGATGTCACCCCGTTTGAACCGTTCTTCAGCCTCTATTCTCACATCACGGGAAAGGGAACCATGATGAACATCAATTCCCCCATCTTTTATCAGATTCAATCCGAGTGATTCGGCAGTTGCCCGGGTATTAACAAAAATTAATGTTGGAGGCCCTTCTTTGAGATGGTGCCTGATCAGTCGAACCTGATCCTCAAATCGGTCTCCGGTCAATTCCACCGTGATGGCAATATGTTTGGTAACCGGAACTTCAACAATCGTAAACGGACGTATCCCGGTCATGAACCTTGCAACTTCTTCAGGATTACCGACCGTAGCAGAGAGACCTATCCGTTGAAACTCACCTGCATATCTGACCAAACGCTCAAGGGCAATGCTCATCTGTGCACCCCGTTTGGTACCGGCCAGATCATGAATCTCGTCGAGGATCACAAACCTGACCTGTTTAAGATGCTCACGAAGTCGACGACCCATGTAAATAGCCTGGAGGGTTTCAGGTGTTGTCACCAGAAGATCAGGGGGTGAGAGGGTCTGTTTCCTCCGTTCACTCTGGGTTGTATCCCCGTGCCTGACCCCCACGGTAAAGCCAAGCCGGTTACACCACCATTCCATACGATGGAGGATATCACGATTCAACGATCGAAGCGGTGTAATATAAAGGGTGGTAAATCCTTTTCCTGACCCTGCTCCTGAACTAAGCATCTGGTTAAAGACCGGAATCATGGCACTCTCTGTTTTCCCGGTACCGGTCGGAGCAATCAAAAGGAGATGTTCTCCGGCGATAACCCGTGGTATCGCACGTTCCTGAACCTCAGAAAATTCTTCAAATCCACGATCCGCTATACATGCGGAGATACGAGGATCAAGTACAGTCTTGACGCTCATACCGGATCAACGAGGAGAGATCCCCTCCATAGGTACCATCAGCAAGAAGACATTCAGCGGTCTCAATCACCACCGCACGTGAAAGAGGAGAGAACGGAGATCGAAACGTCTTCTCAATTCCATATCCTGAAAATTCATTAAATGCCGGAACCATCAGAAGCCTTGTTGTTTCATCTGTTTCAGGAGTATCAAATATTTCTGATCGTAATTCAGCAAGAACATAACAGGGAGACCGGAGGGCAATACCCACCTCATCAGCAAGGGACACAACAGGATGATGATGCCCGGCAAGGATCAGATGACCAGCAAGAGAGGGATCAGGGCGTGTATGTCCATGCAGTACCCCGAGATTATCAAGGAGTGAACCTTCTTTGGGAAGAAGTTCTTCAGGTTTTAAAAACTCCTCAATCCCGGGATCATGGTTTCCCGGAGTAACCCGAATGGTAGTATGTTGTCTCAGTTCAGAAAAAAGCGAAGGTAATTCCCGAAACTCCTGCCATGAGGTACCAGGAACCCGGTGCTTGACATCACCCAACATCAGGATGATATCAGGAGTGGAATCTTTTACCAGTTCCAGTAACCGAGAAGTCCGCTCCGCACCCCTGCTCTGTAGGTGAACCCCATGAATCCTAAGATCAGACTCAATCCCCATGTGAATATCTGCGACAACTAATATCCGCTGTTCACCGGTGACCATTAACGCCGGGCCTGCAGCAAAATATTCGATCTCCATGAGGTTCAGGAATCAGAGGATCTTCACAAATCCGGAAGATGGTTGATACAATTCATCTTCTGCAATGAGCACACGAATCGTATCTATCAAAAGGGTTTCAGACAAACCAGTTTTTTTTGCTATACCGGTCAGTTCTTGAACAGATATTCCCCGTGGCCCGGAGTGTTGTCTGACAAGTTCCATGACCTGTTCAGTTACATCATCCTTACCATGAGTATCTATATCGGTTCCGGATTCTTGATGTTCTACTGGAGCCCGGACCTGTTCTAATGCCCGATCCACAACACCGGCCAAAACCTGTAGTTGTCGTGAAGATATTTTATACCGGCTCATGAACCTTCGCTCTTCTTCGCTTGGTGATTCTTCTGAAAGCAATTTGTAAAGGCGTTGCAACCGGTCAATGGTACACTGTGATGTCTTGAGAATCCATTGATCCCGGGCCTTCCGATCAGAGGAATGAATAGTCTCAAGTACTAGTCGATACCCGGAGCTTCCTGGTGAGGTATCAATCTCAATTACCACGGTGACTGATACAAATGCAGGGGGAGTTATAGCATTGAGGACCGTTACCAGATCCTGACTGCGGGATCTGATGCTGATTACTAAAACTCCGGTAGGATCTGCGACCCGGATTATCCAACCGGTTTTATTATTTCGATTGATTTCAGTGAGTGCTCCACAGGAGTATAAACGAACAATATGAGCACCAGAAGGAGTGATAAGATCTGCAGCATGATGATCCCTCCTGATTATCAGATCGGTCTGTTGGATTTCAAGTGCAAATACCCGGATATATGGATATAAAGAGGAACCGGAATAGCCAGGGACCGTTATGGATGGTGAGTTAGACATAACATTGCGAAGATTAACATTATCACTTCTCACTTGAAAGATAGATACTTAGTGCAGTATGCGACATCCTGGTTTTTGAATAATATAATCATAATAACTCCAATC
>NZ_JAJRBM010000060.1 GCF_028679455.1 Methanospirillum sp.
CACCACAATACGCTCCGGTGAGACCACAAGATCAACCCCGATATACCCCTGACATCCAAGAACCGTTGCTGTTGTTCTGGCAATTTTAAGGATCTCATCTATCCGTGGATGAACAACCGGTGTTTCTCCCCCGTCATAATGGAAATTTCCCTGCTCATCTATCCTGATATATTGTCGGTTGAGGGAGAGGACCAGTGGTCCTTCTCCGGTATAATACAGGCAGACCTCCCCGACAACCCGGCTTCCAACCATACTCACCGAGAGGTGTTCGCCCTCGATGTACTCCTGGCCGAACTCCTGATCCCCTGGTTTTTCATCGCGATACCGCATGTGGACCGCTCCACATCCTGATATCTCCTTGATCACCCGTTTGCCTGAAGAAACCTCTTTCGGTACATCAATCCCGTGAGCTTTCAGGGTGGCTGCGGTGCGCCGTTTATTTGCACAGATCGCTATTGCCAGGGAGTTGCACCCGATATTTCGTGAAAGGTCCTCGACGATCTTGGTGTAACGTGCGAGCAGGTTGTCAGGGGCAATCACCAGAGATTCATCACATCCCGGTGCGAGACGCCTGAGTTCGTCACCAAAGTCATTCCCGGGAACCGGTGTTGCAACCTCGTATCCGATGCGGGTAAAACTGTCACGCAGCGTTCGAATCATTCCTTCGCCTTCAGGAGCCAGGGCAGGATCATGATGGCTGGCATATTCTGCGAGGAGCACTCTCATTGCAGAACAGATTGGAACTCATCACCAATAATTCCCCTGATCAGTCATACTCTTACTCTCTCCGATCATAATACTGGGTAATGGTACCCCGTATCCTGCTTACCAACGATGATGGTGTGAACTCTGAAGGACTCTGGGCTGCATACGATGCGCTGAAACCTCATGCAGAGGTGATAGTGTGTGCTCCGGCAACCCAGCAGAGTGCAGTAGGCAGGTCAGTCTCAATCTTTGAACCGCTGCGGGTCAATGAAATTACCTGTAACGGGGTACCCGCATATGCAGTCGGGGGCAAACCAACCGATTCAGTTATCATCGGACTCTTTGCCCTGAAATTGAAACCGGATTTTGTTGTGTCAGGAATCAATATCGGGGAGAATGTTTCTGCAGAAGCAGTTACTACTTCCGGAACGATAGGAGCGGCTCTTGAGGCTTCTAACCAGGGTATCCCGTCAATCGCGTTCTCACTCCAGGTTGAGGATCAGGCAGAGAAATTTGAGAACCCGAAGTTTCCGGCATCCCGGTTTACCGGATCGAAACAGGTAGTGAGTGATGTCATATCGCGGATCATCTCTCATGGGTTTCCCAAACTTGCAGATGTCGTGAATGTAAACATTCCGTCTGTCATAAAAGGGGGATATGAGATAACCCGGCTTGGGGATCGTCTCTTTGAGACCGGAATTGAGAAGCGGATCGATCCCAGAGGAAAACCATACTACTGGATCAACGGCCCCCTGATCGAGGATGCACCTGAAGGAACCGATGTGCATGCGGTCAGGAAAGGAAATATCTCGATTACTCCGATTACCCTGGACTGCACCGCATATCAGGCCACCTCCTCTTATGCTGAACTCTTTTCAGGTGGACCCGGCCAACAAACTTAAGGTGTTCTGTTGCTAACCTGACCGGCAATGACGAACCCCGGGAATGGCAATCCAAAAGAAAATGCCGGTTGCAGGGCAGCTGGATATGTTCGTGACGGTATGATTGTCGGGCTTGGAACTGGCTCAACCGTTGCGTACACCATGGATCACCTGGCTCAACAGATAAAAGAAGGACTCAGGATCACCGGAGTGCCGACTTCTCTCCAGACTGCTATGAAGGCACGGGAACATGGAATTCCATTACTCTCTCTTGATGACGTGACCCGGATTGATCTCACGATTGATGGTGCTGATCAGATCGATCCCTCTTTGCGCCTTATTAAAGGAAGGGGTGCAGCCCAGGTACGGGAACGTTGTGTTGCAGATGCCTCTGAGCGATTGATCATCGTGGCAGACTCTTCCAAACTCTGTAACCAACTCTCTGGCCCGGTTCCAGTCGAGGTCATTCCATTTGCACTGGGGCATGTTGTACGGAGACTTGAAAAACTTGGTGGTACCGTAGTCGTCCGCGAAGGGGTAAAAAAGGACGGGCCGGTAGTATCTGATAATGGAAATATTATTCTCGACTATCATACCGGCCCGATTGAGAACCCTGAAACCATGGAGTCAATAATTAATAATATCCCCGGGGTGGTCGGATGCGGAATCATGGCAGAATTTTCTGGGGTGATGACAGTCATCGTTGGAGAACCTAATGATTGCCGGATACTTGGGAGACCCTGATTTTCATCAGTTTTGTGTTACTCTGATTCGTGAATGAGTCTTCGAATCTTCTCGATCAGATCAAGCTGGGACTGAAACTCATCCTTCTTTTCAATTTCAATGTCATCAAGAATAGCATTCACCGTGGTACACAGACGGTAGAGTTTCACCGGTCGTCCCTTATTTTCGGTTATCTGGCTGGCTACCTGGGCCCACCCCTGACTCATCAGGTGATTAATCCCAATACTTACTTCCGGCTGTCTGAGTGAGGTTCCCCGCTCAATATCCCGTGATGTCTGATCAGAATTGAAATACAGGAACACAAGAACCCGTGCATGGTTCTGTTTCATCCCTGCTCTGATTATCATGTGAGTTATCTCTTCCGCCCGGCTAGAAAAAGAACCATTCTGATCAGTATCCATGAAATAACCCTACGAGAACCTGTGCGATGCAGCATATTCAGGTCTCTTTTATGGTATATAAAAATATACAAATAACTTTATTTAAGTGGGGGCAATTAAAAATGAAATTATAACAAACCAAGCCCTTTCAGGTCGTCAACGATCTTAAGGACTGCCCGTTGTGCATCTTCCTGTACTTTTCCTCCGGTGATGATCAGTTTTCCTGATCCAAACAGGAGGACAACGACTTTTGGATCATCAAGCCGGTATACCAGGCCCGGGAACTGCTCAGGTTCGTACTCGATTCGTTCCAGGTTGAATCCAACCGCTATCTTATTGAGGTTTATCCCTGCGCCAAGGTCTGCAGAGGTTACAATATTCTGAACCTTATAACTGAGTTCGTTCGTGATTTCGATACCAAGATTGCGAAGCAGTTCTCCCAGAATGTTCAGCCCCCGGGTCAGATTCTCCACACTCTTTGCCCCGGTTAGTACAACCTTACCAGATCCGAAGACGAGTGCTGCGATCTTGGGATCCTGCATCCTGATAACCACTCCCGGGAACCGCTTTTTATTGTACTCGGCGTCCTTGATGCTGGAGGCGATCTGGGGCAGATCGAGGGAATCGGTAATCTTTGCGGATGCGACAATATTTTCAATCCGCAAAGAATTCTCAGGACTGCCTGTCATAGATATAAATGTAATAAATCAGTATATAAAGAGTTGGATAAGTTATTCTTCCAGGGTAGAGACATCACCCGGATCCATACCCAACTCCCGGGCTTTAAGAACCCTTCGCATGATCTTCCCACTTCTGGTCTTAGGCAGGGTTTCGACAAATTCAAGTTCAGCAGGAACTGATATCGGACCGAGCATCATTCGTACGTGATATTTGAGGTCATGAGTGAGTTTCGGAGTTGCTTTGACTCCATTACGCAGGATCACAAATGCTTTGATCAGGTTTCCTTTTAATTCATCAGGTTTGCCGATAGCAGCAGCCTCAGCAACTGAGCTATGTGAGACCAGTGCACTCTCGATCTCAGCAGTCCCGACATTATGTCCGGCTACAATGATGATATCATCAGATCTGCCAAGAAGCATGATATATCCATCATTATCCTGTACCGCCAGATCATTGGTGCTGTAATAATGGTTCTTCCCAAAGTTCCAGTATCCCCGGTATCGTTCTTCATTCTCATATACCATCTGCATCATAGATGGCCACGGTTCTTTTATCGCAAGGAATCCGGTAGTTCCAGGTGGAACCGGTTCACCCTCATCATTCACCACCTCTGCTATCACACCAGGAATTGGTTTTCCGGCAAAACCCGGCTTCATCGGTTCTCCAACCATCGTGGTGATCATGTGCATTCCGGTCTCGGTCTGCCACCAGGTATCAAGAATCGGGCATCGTTCTTTACCGATATGGTGGTAGAACCAGTCAAACGCCTCCGGGTTCAGAGGTTCTCCGACTGATCCCAATATTCTGAGCGATGAGAGATCTGCCTTGTCCGGGTACTCACTCCCAACCTTCATGAACATCCTGATTGCAGTTGGCGCGGTGTAAAAGATAGAGACCCCGTACTCTTCAATCAACCGCCACCAGATCCCGGGATCCGGATACTCAGGGGTATACTCTGTCATGAAGATCGTTCCTCCTACCAGCAAGGGTCCATAAGTCCCGTAGGTATGTCCGGTGATCCAGCCCGGGTCAGCAGTGCACCAGTACAGGTCATTCTCTTGCAGGGTGAGCACATATTTTGTCGTGTAATAGGCGCCAACCATGTAACCACCTGCAGCATGCACAATTCCCTTCGGAGCTCCGGTGGTTCCTGAAGTGTAGAGGATAAATAACGGATCTTCTGATCCAATTGGTTCGGGCGGACAGTGGCGGGGTGATGCCTGCATGAGTTCTTCGTAGTCGATCTCAAAATCATCGAGAAGTCCCACTTTTGGCTCCTGTGTCCTGAGTACCACAACCCGTTCTACGAGTGGGGCATTGATGATTGCCTCTTCGACGATCGGTTTAAGTGGGATACTCCCTCCCCGTCTTACCGATGCATCGGCAGTGATCACAACTTTTGCCTGAGATCCAGTGATTCGTTCGTTCAATGCTTTTGCTCCGTATCCTGCAAATACGACGGTATGGACTGCTCCAATCCGTGCACAAGCCAGCATGGCGACAACCATCTCTGGTATTGCAGGCATATAGATACAGACCCGGTCCCCTTTGGTAACCCCTAGTGACTTCAGTCCGTTTGCAAACCTCATTACGTCCTTATGGAGTTGATAATAGGTCAGAATACGTTCCCGGTTATTCTCCCCTACCCAGCAGATGGCTACTTTATTGCGCCGGTCATTGTTCAGGTGGCGTTCAAGGCAATTGTAGGTAATATTGAGCTTTGCCTTGGTGAACCATCTGGCAAACGGGTGCTCCCAGACCTGTATCTTCTCCCATGGTTCAAACCAGAGGAGATCAGATGCGATCCTTCGCCAGAATGCATCAGGGTCTTTGATAAACTCCTGATACTCATGAGAATAATTGTGGATCTTAGCCGTCTCCTTGTATGCCGGATCCGGGTAGTAGATTGTTTCTGACAATTATGTCACCTCCTGATCGGGAAAAGTATGCTCCTTTCTAACTATCATCATTTATCATGGACAATTCCTAAAAGCCTTTCCTGACCTGTTTCATTCATCATGAACAATAATTACAATTGTTTATATGGAATGATGTTTTACATTTTATGTACGAAATGACGAACTCATCTTCGTCATTTGTAGAACTTTTATCCGGCTGTCTGCCGGGTAGAGTTTCACATGATAGAGGTTAATTCATGGCAGAATGGATGCTTAGTGAGTCTGAGGGATATGATCTCCTCAACCGGTATGGTATTCCCACCCCCAAGTACAGGATTGTTACCAGGGCCGAGGATGCGGGAGAAGCGGGAGAAGCCATCGGATTCCCGGTTGTAATGAAGATCATCTCTCCACAGATCATTCATAAAAGTGATGCAGGTGGAGTCATTGTCGGAGTTGGTACCAAGGAAGCAGCCCAGTCAGCCTTTAACCAGATCGTCTCCGGAGCAAGGGCATA
>NZ_JAJRBM010000061.1 GCF_028679455.1 Methanospirillum sp.
CATTTGTAGTTACAAGTCAGGCATTTCGCAGGTTTCTGATTCAGACCAATCTCGAAGATAAACTCTATGCGCTTCTTGCTAATTTGGACGTTGACAATAATGATGCATTAGAAGAGGCTGCGGAAAAAGCAAAAGAACTTGTACATGCCTCACCGATGCCCAATGATCTGAAGGATGCAATTGTTCATGCATACCAGAAGATGTCACGCGGCGGTGACATTGTCGCTGCACGATCCAGTGCAACCGCTGAAGATCTCCCAGATGCAAGTTTCGCAGGACAACAGGAGACCGTACTCAATATCAAGGGTGCAGAGAATCTGCTCAAAGGAGTTCAGGTATGCTGGGCTTCTCTCTATGGAGCACGGGCCATCTATTACCGGGCAAAACAGGGATTCGATCACCACACCGTGAATATTGCCGTGGTTGTCCAGCGCCTTGTTCATTCTGAGAAGGCAGGAGTGATGTTCACATCACATCCGGTTACTGGAGAATCACTTGCTATCATTGAAGGTTCATGGGGACTTGGAGAGTCTGTCGTTTCAGGCTCGGTTTCTCCAGATAAGTATGTGTTTGATCAAAGAACCGAGCGGATCACGGACAAATTCATTGCAACCAAACGTCTTGAGATTGTGGCTGACGGCGAATATGGAACCAAAACGCTGGATATCGAACCTGAACGCCAGGATAAACAGGTCCTCTCAGATGAAGAAGTAAAGCGCCTTGCAACCTACGGAATTGTATCGGAAGAACATTACGGGGTTCCCCAGGATATGGAATGGGGCATTGTCGGTGATCAGATCTTTGTCCTCCAGTCAAGACCCATCACGACGATCAAGTCCGGAGCCAAGAAGAATGGACAGGCAGCAGCAGCCGGTAGCGCAGAAAAGGTGATCCTGCAGGGACAGGGAGCCTCACCCGGGATAGCAAGCGGGAAGGTAACCATCGTATACGATGTCAAGGATATCGGAAAGGTAAAAGACGGGGATATTATGGTCACACGGATGACCAACCCGGACATGGTTCCCGCGATGCGGAAGGTCTCAGCCATTATCACTGACGAAGGAGGAATGACCTGCCACGCAGCAATTGTATCACGTGAACTTGGTACTCCGGCTATAGTCGGGACGAAGACCGGAACACAGTTGCTCTCCGAAGGTCAGATTGTCACCGTAGATGGCGAGAAAGGTCTCATCTACGACGGGATCATTGAACAACCAAAACCAGAGACTGAAGCCGGCGCAACCGCAGTTGTAATGGGTTCCCCAAAGATCATCACCGCAACGTCGGTGAAAGTTAACGTCTCAATGCCAGAAGCAGCAGCGCGTGCTGCAGCAACAGGTGCGGACGGAGTAGGTCTCCTCAGAATTGAACATCTTATCCTCGGGCTAAACAAGACACCGGGCTGGTTTATCGAAAACCATCGCGAAGAAGAGTTCATTCAGGAATTGCTGAATGGGATCAAAGTAGTTCTCGATGCATTTCCAGGAAAACCTGTATGGGTCAGGACACTTGATGCTCCGACAGATGAGTTCAGAAACATGCAGGGCGGGAAGAGCGAACCAATCGAGCATAATCCAATGCTCGGATGGAGAGGTATCAGACGCGACCTCCAGAGCCCGAAACAGTTCAGGCTTCAGATCGAGACCTTCAAGCGGCTCTGGGATCTCGGATATGATAATCTCGGAATTATGTTTCCGATGGTATCCCACCCGAACGAATTCATCCAGGCAAAAGAAGAGTTCAGAAGTGCAGGTGTTGATGTCGAGAAAGTTGATCTCGGTATTATGATCGAGATTCCGGCCAGTGCAGTCATCATCGAAGATTTCATTAAGGCGGGAATAAAGTTCGCATCGTTTGGAACAAACGATCTCATTCAGTATACTATCGCTATCGACCGCAACAATGAGAACGTCACCAGTATGTACTGGCCCAAACACCCAGCTGTACTTGCACTCATCGACCATGCGATCAAGGCTTGCCGTGAAGGTGGGGTTGAAGTCTCAATCTGTGGACAGGCAGGAAGTGAGCCGGACATGGTTACCTGGCTTGTCCAGCACGGAATCACCAGTGTTTCATCAAACATTGATGCAATAGCCAAGATCCGTGAAACTGTAGCCCGCACCGAGCAGCGCATTATCCTTGAAGGTGCACGTAAGAATTATGCCTTCTGATGGTATCTCATCAGACTCTCTCTTCTGTTTTCTCGAAGAGTACCGTCGCAAAGATATCTGCTGGGACCATATCCTCTCCTCGATGTGCACTCCGCCCCACCCGGTGGCGATCCGGGCACACAATATGTTCATGGAGACGAACCTTGGAGACCCGGGCCTCTTCCCCGGAACTGCCCATATCGATGAACTTTTGATTCGTTGGTTTGCAGATCTCTATCATGCTCCTGATGCAGGCGGATGCTCGACTTCCGGGGGTACTGAATCAAATATACAGGTGCTCAGGTTTGCAAAGGCAGAACTGAACTCATCAAATCCTAATATCATCGTTCCGGCATCAGCACATTTTTCGTTTGAAAAAGCCTGCAGAATGATGGGAATTGAGATGAGGGTGGTTCCTCTTGATTCTCAGTACAGGATGGACATTCAGAAGACCGGGGAACTCATCGATACAAATACCTGCTGTATCGTTGGTATCGCGGGTACAACCGAGTATGGAATGGTGGATCCGATTCCGGCTCTGGGAAAACTTGCCGAAGAGGAAGCGATACACCTCCATGTTGATGCCGCATTTGGCGGATTGGTTCTCCCGTTCCTGAAAAATGGTCCAAATTTTGATTTCTCGGTCCCGGGAGTGGGATCAATATCAGTTGATCCTCATAAGATGGGAATGAGTACGATTCCTGCGGGGGTGCTCATGGTCAAAGATGAAGCCTGTTTCTGTAACCTTCTGGTTGACACCCCCTATCTTACCGTAAAACAGAGTTACAGCCTCACCGGAACCAGACCTGGAGCCTCGGTTGCCGGAGCATATGCAGTACTTGCCCATCTCGGGAAAGACGGGATGGAAGCGGTGGTCACCGGTTGTATGGAGAATACCCGCCGCCTCATCGAAGGGATGGAGGCATTCGGGGTCTCCCGAAAGATAACCCCTGATGTGAACGTAGCAACCTTCGAACACACCGAAGTACCAGAGCCCTGGGCTGTCTCATATACCCGGGCCGGCGACCTTCGGATCGTCTGTATGCCTCATGTCCATCGCGACGTGGTAGAAAAATTCCTTGTTGAGTTCGGAGCATTTCATGATCGAACATCTGATTGAGTCACTAATAACCTGCCCAATTGTTAAAAAAGGCGAATATAACTATTTTGTTCACCCGATTACCGATGGAATCCCGGAGATTGATCCGAAAGTCCTCCGAGAAGTTGCAGTAGGGATGATTCGGAAGCTGGATCTTACCAATGTCAGATACATCGTTGCTGCAGAGGCGATGGCAATCCCTATCGGAACCGCTATCTCGCTGATGACCGATATCCCGGTGAATATCATCCGCAAGCGCAGTTATGGTCTTCCCGGAGAGCAGGAAGTAATACAGCAGACCGGATACTCGAAAGGGAAAATGTATATTAATGGCCTCTCCAGGGGAGACCGGGTCGTGATCGTGGATGACGTCATCAGCACTGGAGGTACCATAAACGGGATCCTTCATACCCTCAACATGATGGGAGTAGAAGTAGCCGGGATCTGTTTTGCCATCAAAAAAGGTACTCCTGAAGTTACCATGCCTTACCACTATCTGGTCGCTATCGAAGTGACAGACACGGTGAAGATCGTTGACCGAGAACTTTGAACTAATCGCAGAATTACATAAAGGAGGGGCACACAGGGTCGCCCTTCAGGCACCTGAAGGACTGAAGCGGCGCCTCTTTAGACTTGCAGGGGAGTTGAAATCCGCTGGATTTAAGGTCAGCATCAGTGGGGATCCCTGCTATGGTGCCTGTGATCTTGATCTGGAGATGCTTAGAGATGCAGATATCCTGATCCATCTTGGCCATGCTCCGGTTGATGGTACCGATCAGGTTCTGTATGATATCTACAGGATGGACTTTGATCCGGTAGTTGTTCTGAACGCAGTTCCTTATCTTACCGGCCCGGAGATCGGACTGGTGACTACCGTACAGCATGTCCATCTCATTCCTGCCGTTTCTAACATACTGGAAGATGCAGGATTTGCCGTTACGGTTGCAGAAGGATCCGGCAGAACTCCTTATGCCGGACAGATTCTCGGATGCTCATTTGATGCAGCCAGGAAAACAGGTGCATCAGAGATCCTGTATCTGGGAACCGGGTTGTTTCACCCCCTGGGAGTTCAAATTGCAACCGGATCCAGAGTAATAGCCTGCGATCCTTTTACGCGGAACGTGGAGGTTGTAGATGGGGAGCGACTTCTTCGCAGGCGTTATGCACTTATTGAAAAGGCGAGGACAGCGGATCAGATCGGCATTCTGTTTTCTCCAAAAAGCGGTCAGGGCCGTAGAGAACTTGCAGAACGCCTTGCCAGCCTTTCTCCGAAAGCAACCACAATCCTGCTCAGAGAGGTAACTCCGGATCAACTTCTCAACCTGGGATTCTCCTGCTATGTGAACACGGCTTGTCCAAGACTTGCTTATGATGATCAGGTACGGTGGCCGGTGCCGGTGCTCACACCTCAGGAGTTTGAGATCCTCTGCGGCGTGAGGACGTTTGATAATTACGAGGTCGATGAGATCAGATGAAACTGCGAAGACTCGAGATGCTGCTCGAACAGGTCACCGGATTTGCAAATCCCCGGCCAGACCGGGAGCAGTATCAGACCCCGGCTCCACTCGCAGCACGGCTCCTATATACCGCATTTCTGGCAGGAGATATTACCAACCTTCGGATCCTTGAACTCGGATCAGGAACCGGGATTCTGGGTATCGGATCAGCTCTGCTTGGTGCAGGAGAGGTGATCGGTGTTGAACTCGATCCTGATGCTAATAAAATTGCAGAACAGAATGCAGCAGATCTGGGTGTTGCAATAGAACTCATCAGAGCAGATATTGCTGATACCGGTTCATGGAATATCGTTCCTTTTGCAGATACTGTAATCATGAATCCGCCATTCGGTGCACAGAAAGAGCATGCTGACCGTCCATTCATCGACCTCGCTCTTGCACGGGCAGAAGTCGTGTATGGAATTTTTAATGCGGGATCAGAATCATTTCTCATAGAGTATATCCGTGACCGTGCTGATATTATCGGAGTAATCGCAGCAGAATTTACCATTCCCAGAACTTTTTTCTTCCATACCGATGATCGTCGTGATATTCCGGTCGAGATCATCATCTTCAGAAAAACAAGGTGAGAAAAGGAGAGCAGATTCAATCCTTAACCAGGATGAACCCAATGCCGGCAAACATGATACCGGCGAGCAGGGCTACGATACCGATAGCGCCCTTGACCACATTGATCACATCAGGGAGGAAGAACCAGATACCATAGGCACCTCCCAGAATCAGAACGATACCAACAATAAGCATGCCAAGTCCCATCTTATCCATATACATATCCTCCTGTTTGCAGGTACATATTGATTACAGGACGATAATAAAATTCCCCCAGCCATATTAGTCCATCAGAAGCCCAAACCCTGGAATCAGAGTCCCGGTGTCTCCGTTATCTGCAGGCACTATCTCTGCGGTAAGTATGACATCAAGTTCCTCACCCTTTTTAAGGAGGGTGATCATGGCACGGGGAAGAGTCGATGCAGTATGATCACTGTAGAGCCCGATGGTACGACCACAGGTGAACGAGGATCTCCGCCATACCAGATCAGTCGGATGGTTCAGGAGAAGATGAGGAGAACCAGAGGAGATGATGATAACCTTCGCATCCCCGCAGACGAGTTCGGTGGTGAGCCGGCATGCAGGAGATCGCATCAGATCCTTAAAAGTATCAGAGAGATCAGCAGCCCCTTTTTCAGAGCGCACGGCTATGATACAGGTTCCG
>NZ_JAJRBM010000062.1 GCF_028679455.1 Methanospirillum sp.
CAAACAGGAAGATCTCTTCCTTGGAGGTGCCCCGATATGGTCCAGTCGATCAGGGCACATACCTCCAGAGAAAAAACCTGGCTTTAGCGGGAAAGACTATTGTGAGCGTGTGGTCATTTCATGGAATCACTCCATTTCCCTTCCTTCTTCTTTGGCAGCCCGTTCGCGGGATGGTATCTCCGGTTTGGTGTTGGCAGGAAAGAGAAAGGAGATTCGGATATGGTTACAAAACCACGCCTATATTCAGTTACAATCGTCCCCGCAACAAAAAGTGGGCGGACAACCATTCTCCGGGGGTGTTCCAGCCATATCCATATAGATAGCAGACTTCGTATATTGCGACTCGACAAGCGTCTTCAAACCTTTACTCGTAAAGGATGCAAGACGGTCACCTTCATAATACGGGAGAGGTTCTACCTGAAGCGTAAGAACGGTGTTTCCATCTGACAGTGACAACTGTGATACCTGAACCATGAACGTCGTCTCGTTGTCATCACCGGAGAAGACCAGTGCCGTACTCAGGGGATACGGCAGATTGGCAAGTCGCTCAACCGGAATCAGACTACTCTTCTCATTGTCAGTGATATGGTAATAAGGAACGATATCCTTCACGGTAATCACTGTTGCTCCGTCTGATCCATTCGTGATGGAACCCTCACCGCCCTGAACATACACCAGGTAACCGGGTGCTTCATCGGCGATACAAAATCCTGCAAGAGCAACCAGCAGAACTGAACAGATTACTCCACATCGTATCTGATTCATCATATTTCTCTCATCTCCATCCTCAGATACATAATAGAGTGTACAGCACTATTTTTTATAATGATAAATCCGAATTTGAATGATCGAAACTTCGCTCCTTGAAAGGTTCCCGTATCTAGTTCCTGGATGAATTGAGAAGCAAACAGGAAGATCTCTTCCTTGGAGGTGCCCCGATATGGTCCAGTCAATCAGGGCACATACCTCCAGAGAAAACCTGTTTTAGCAGGAAAAACGGTTGCGAGCGTGTTGGTTTTTCATTGAATCACTACATTTCCCATCATTCTTCTTCGGTAGTCCATTCGCGGGACGGTATGTCCGGTTTGGTGCTGGCTGGAGAGTTTAAATCTATTATAATCTGTACCATTCCATAGCCACTATCTATCAGTGTGTCATGGGCTATGCCCCGTTCCATCTCTCCATCAATGGAGGGATCATGATGCAGAAAGGGGTTGGTGAATTCTCCTGTGATACGGTCTTCTTGGGAGATGATGGGCAGAACATGACCGGCATTATGATCCGGACGATATTCGGGATCGATGAGCCTGACTATCTGCAATTGCGTAACGATTTATTCTCTCCAATTATGGGTTTATTCCATGAAACAGGCATTCCACGATCGTTGCACAACACCCACCCAGTGATACCATGAGATTCATCTGTACGAACTATAGAGCCCATATATCTATCAGGGGAGCAGACCTCAAGCCCTTATTCACCATGTATCTTGTTCTTGCTCGACATGACATCAGGATAGAGAACAGATGAGATATATTACTACAGGAGTTTTTCCGACTTTCCTGATGTTTGTGGAGAGATCTTCTTGGACGAGAATACAAAGTATACGGCACGAGAATAATTTTGACTGTTTTCTCATCCTCAAGAAAATTCTAACGAAAATTTGAGGGACTAATCCGGATTACACCCCACATTTACCGGTACCAGGGGGAAAAGAACCGTGATATGGAATCCGTTCAGAGGATAATAAAAAGACGTTATTGTTTTAAGTCAATTATCGGACCAGCCATCTGGTTGACAAAACGGCCAATCTTCGACCATGAATAGGTTCCATTATCCTCTTTGATCCTCCAATAATCAATATTTGCAAATTTCCTTTCACCTGCATCGGTGAGCGAGGTATACCCGGTTACTCCATAGAAGTGATCTGCATTCTCAACAAAGATGGCCCGTTTATCCGGAATTCCATGGCTCATCATATCAGTCATTGCTGCCAGATGGACAGCATCATGTATCACCACTGCATACGGGGTTGTTTTCATCCCGGTGATCTCCTGGATTCTTTTAGAGAATTCAATAAATGATGGTTCGTTTTCAAGTTCTCCAAATATTGTTGCCGTGAAATTCGTCTTTGCAGCAAACGCTGCAATGTCACTGTTCCTGGGTATGGTGTCCGATAAAGCAATGGCATCGGTCCCAAACCATGAAAATGATGCAAGATCCGGATATTCTGATGCTCCTTTGAGGATGTCTGCCGCCTCATTAAATCCTATAATGAGTATACCGGAATCAGATGATTTATCTACAGATTTTGTAGCACTTGTTACCTCATCAAGGGTCCGGTTGATAAAATCAGTATCCGGATCATAGAAGATTGGTTCCATAACGGTGAAATTTTCATTCCCTGAGAGATTATTGATTAATCCATAGAACTCACGACCATAGATATCATCACGAACCACCGGAATGACGGTGGTGATGTTTATTTTCTTAAACAGTTTCTGAAGTGCGAGAGCCTGAAGGGTATC
>NZ_JAJRBM010000063.1 GCF_028679455.1 Methanospirillum sp.
ACCATATTTGGTGAGATTTTTAGTTTCAGAAAAATGCCTGATAGCGGCTCGATATATCCGATGAATCGGTAACGAAAAGCAGTAATATTCATCCTTTCTAGTCCCTCACCCCATTCTCCCTAAACCTGGTGAACAGATCTGAAGGGGAGAAACAGGAGTTGGAAATACTCAGATGAAGTATCGACAATTATGCTTTGTGTCATCTTTCCCTCATGGAATGAGAATTACACCCCCGAAACTCACGCATGAATCATGGTGAGCATCATCTTAAACGAGACCGGTGCATGGACCGCGTGGGGGATGTCTGCCGGGAGGATGATCATCTCACCGGAAGCTACCTGAAATTTTTCTCCTTCAAGTGTTACCTCGGCGGTACCTTCCAGCACCTGCAATACCGCATCGAACGGAGCGGTATGTTCAGATAATCCTGAATCTTCCGCAAAAGCAAACAAGGTTATCGTACCCTGAGGAGTATACGTAATCATCCTGCTAACTACACTCCCTTTCTGATAGGTCACCAGTTCAGTAGGTCTGATGATTATTCCTTTCAGATTCTCCGTCTCTTTATCCATATGGTGAGATCATGAGCCCGTTCTATTTCATCCCTCCTATTCATTACCTGGAAGGGGCATGACCAGATTAAATTGGACTTACCACCAATAGTGAAGGTACGAATGTCTGGAGACCAGAACCGTCCTCATGTTGTCCTCGTCTCTGAGGTGACTGTAGACGGAAAATTAACCGTGACCCGGGGTGCATCATCAAAACTCCTGATGCAGTTTATGTCACATGAGGCCGAGGTCCTGCTCCACCGTATCAGGGCTGAATCAGATGCTATCATGGTCGGGTCAAATACCATACGCATTGATAACTCATTTCTTACGGTTCGCCATGTCCAGGGTAAGAACCCAATCCGGGTAATCCCTTCTTCACGTGCAGACATCTCTCCTGATGCCAATGTCCTCTCTGCTGATTCACCAACGATAATAGCAGTAAGTGAACAGGCAGATCCGGTAAAGATAGCCGTTCTCAAAGAGAAAGGAGCCCATATTGAAGTTGTCGGGAAGGATAAGGTCGACCTCACGCTGCTCATGAGCCGGCTGGCATCCTCATACGGGGTATCCCGGCTGATGATCGAAGGTGGCTCAACCTTGAACGGACAGATGTTTTCACTTGGGCTGATTGATGAGATTGTGCTCATTCACCTGCCATTCATCGCTGGTGGCTCAGATACACCTTCCCTTGTCGGGGGCCTTGCGACCCGGTCGGTTGATGATCTGATCAGACTCGAACTGACAAAAAATTATCTTGCAGGTGAAAACCTGATCACCGAGTATAAGGTTCGCCGGGTCTGAATCGGTCTTATTAGATCATCTGGATCGGATCTGCCTTCATGATCTCTCTGAGCAGGGTTGTTGCATACTGTCCAGGTTGAAGATCAAATAAGAATGAGATCCGGTTCTCGTTCAATGTCACCCTGAGGTCGGTTTTGAGCATGATTGAACGGGGTGCTCCAGAAAATTTCGTTTCCAGGAAAGACGAAACCGTTTGAAACATTTCAGCAGTTATCCCTTCTTCTTCCATCAGCCAGGTCATGTTCCTATCATCAGGACCTGCCTGTTCAACCGGTTCTGATCCCTGCATAAAGATTGCTATTCTGCAGCGATCACGTTTCACCTGCATTGCTGCCATCCGTGCCGTTCCCTGGGTGATGATATCTGATCTACCATCAGGGTAGAGGATCCGATCCCCAATCCCGGGGTCAGAAAGTCCTCGTCCCTCTTCTATCCGCATGCTGAGAGCACGATTGAAGAGCCATGACTGAACCGCACTCACAAACATGGATCTGAGCGTCCGGGGAAAGGTATGAAATGCACCTGCATAGTCTCCCGGATTGCTGTCCAGATGATGAAGAAGAGACCGCTCTAAGGAGAGCCTGACTGGAATCTGGTGAAGTGAAGCCTTTGCATCCCCGGTGTCCGCATAAAATTTCCGTCCTTTGGCAGCCTCTTCATGCTCTCCTACCGAAGGCATGCTGACAAAGGTTCGTACCGCATCTTCATACGACCCTCTGAGCATATCAAGACCAGTGCAGTGGGTTACCGGTCGCTGGACACCAAACCGTTGGTATCCGAAGTAATTGGGCACCCCCTCTGAAAGATCTCTGTTGATCTCCTCAGGATTATCCTCTGGCCTGAAGGGATTAAAATCAGTCAGAGATATGGTAAACCGGTTCCCTTTAAGATCACCGAGACTGATCTGTTGTTCTGATGCACCTACCGGTTCGATGGTAATATCCGGAATATGGAGCGCTTCAATGACCGCAGGATCGCCTTTATAGATCGAGATATACTGGGTTGTTACTGCCCGTTTGTCCTTGGTCCCAGCAAACCCTATCCGCTGATGACTCACTCCGAGCCGGCCTGCTATCTCTTTAATTGACCGCTGTTGATCCCAGTTCTTCTTGGTAAGCCGGCAGATCAGATACGGGCCGGTACCGGACGGTACCGGGGTTTCAGGAATTTCATCAACCACAAAGTCTTCAGGTACTGCCTTGAGTCTACCCCCGATTCCCTCCTGATCAGAGGAATACCATGAAAGACCAAGTGTATGGTCTAGGGGATACGGACTTTTTATCATAAGAGCGTGAGGTTTCCGGTGATCTTGTCGAGATCTTCAGTCTTTGCCGGACCTAGACCGAGGGCGGTGATGGTCCCCGGGGGAATCTCGGTCATTCCCGCATCCTGGATCAGAGCTGCTGCTATGCCTGCTGCTTCGGCGATACTCTTGAGTTCAAAAAGTGTCCGCTCATCAGATGCTTTCAGAACAACCTTCTTCTGGCCTTCATTCATCCATGCTTTTTTGGATGAAGCATCGCTCTTCTCATACGCAACAATGGCCGCATGACCTGCCTGGGCACATTTTTTCCCGCAACTCATCTTTACATCGTTTCTGATAATGATGCATTGTTTCCACCTGAACTCGGGTTCCCGGGCCATATCCTAACCAGTTAGGGCTGCCTTACCATAATGATACAGGAAGTTCAGAGAATTGATAGGTAAAGGGATCAGATACTGAGGCAGTATGGACCGGAATTATGACGTTGTCGTGGTCGGCGCAGGACCTGCTGGCTCGGCAGCTGCACAATCCTGTGCAAAGGCCGGACTGTCAACTCTGCTGATAGAGGAGCAGGCACATATCGGTGTTCCGGTCCAGTGTGCTGGTCTGCTCTCCTGTTCAGCATTTGAGGAATGCAGGGTTAGTCCCAGATCTATACTCAATAAGGTATCCGGTGCTTCGGTTACTACGGATCATGCTATGCTCTCATTTGATGCAGGGAGAACGAAAGCATACGTGGTTGATCGTGCCCTTCTAGATCAGGAGATGGGGTATGCAGCTGCAGATGCTGGTGCTGAGATCAGACTAAAAACTCAGGCCTGTGATCTGA
>NZ_JAJRBM010000064.1 GCF_028679455.1 Methanospirillum sp.
CTGAGCCCTCATGCACCGTAGGGATGACATTCCCTCCGCACCGGCATTTGCCTGACAGAGGCATCCGGCGGTAACTGGTGTTGCATTTGGTGCACCTGAACTTCTGTTTTGCAAACGCCCCGAGATTTCCCTGGAGATCCCGGATAAAATGAGTCTGCAGCACCCGTTCAGCCACATCATGCTCGTCAACCGCACGGATCTTTCTTGCAAGCTCAAGTTCGCAGTTGAGTTTATCCACCATCGACTGGAGCTGGGTATACATCGTATCGAGTGGCCCGGCCGAGATATCTGACGTGTCATGAGTGAAGAAGAATCCCTCAACCTGGTTCTCCTTTCCAAGCCGTTTCTCAACCCGGTCGATGAGGCCTTCCACTTCTTTCGGGTGTGCATATTCAAGTGCTTTCAGATACAGTTCAAGTGGATATCCGGCACAGACATCCAGGTTATGACTCTCTTTATCGATCTCGGTGGGATCAATCCTGCTGCTGAGCACCAGAGGAGCATCCATCGATCCGCCACGGGTTTCAGGAAGGAACGACCGTGAGAAGTTGATCAGGCCGTCAAGAAGGAGCATGACACAGTCCTCGTCACCATCACACTGCCCGGTGAAGATCCCGTTTGCAACTATGGTATGATCCGCATCAACGGTCAGACAGTAGACCCGTTCGTCAGGAGCAGGAACGTAATCGATCGCGGTGATGCGATCCGAAATAACCACTCCACCCTCCCAGACTGGCACAGCATCGCCGATATTCACCTCAAGAGCCCGGATTTTGCGGAGATAATCCACATCCCAGATCATCATTGCATGATCCGGGGTTACCATGAGTTCTCTTCCCCGTGCGGTTACAAATTTAATCAGGTTCCGGGGTGATCGGTGTACCGATATTGCGGTAACCTTTCTCATGTGTGGGATGCCCCCGGTGTCCACACTTCGTGCATAGGCAGGACGGGTCGGGTCTGCGTAGAACGTTCCGAGATCATCAACTCCGGCCTGTGAGAGATCAAGACGTTCGAGCACAAACTGACGGATCGGAACCGTATGGAATCCGGTCTCATCTGCTACCTCGATCAGGGTGTCACCAAAAAAGCAGTTACGCCGTTTGGCTGCATGGAAGAAGGGATGACCATATCCGACGTTTGCTTTTGAGAACCCGATCAACCTGACGAGCACTCCTGCACTGGTATGAGGAGCAAGACCGATGATGAGATGCCCTATCAGATCAGTCCGTTCTTCACACCGGTAGAACGGTTCAAGACCGTAATATTTGACCAGTAACTGGTCAATGAACTTCGTACAGGCAAGCAGGTAGTCTGCACATCCTTCCGGAACAAGGATATCCTGGGGCGGGAGTTCGAGGATCTGCTCCCGATCAGTCAGCTCCTTCCCGTAGATATCATGGGTGTACCCCAGTTCAATCAGTTTCTCAATTGTGACCCCTATCTCCCGGGGACGGAAGTGAGTAAGTGGCATATCAATGATATCAAACCTGACCGTCCCGTCTTTGAACACAACGAGATCAAGGCGTGATCGCAACAGACCCTTCTCAAGCGATTCGACCGGCTTCAGTTTAGAGACCAGTCCTTTCACACCCTTAACGAGATCCCCGTCCTTCCGTCTGATTCCGAGATTATTCAGAGCAGACTGGTACAACTGGTTGATGTTTATGGTATATTCCCTGCTTGAGGTTCCCGGCACCCCGCACTGTGGGCATACTCCGTCTCCGGTCTCAATACCACATCGGGGACAAGTGAGCAGGGGCTCGGTATGACTGCCACATGAGCACCGGTTCAGGTATGTCTCGGTTCTACATGCCGGACACTTTCTGACTCCCATTACGAGCGGGATGATACCTCCTATCTCGATCTGCAGGACTCCTCCTCCACCCTGGGAGGTCTGTTTTCCTGCCTCCAGACCTGAACGACGGGATCCTCCTCCTTCTCCGACCGGGAAGAGTACGTGTGGTGCCGGTTTCATCTCACGCCGTTTAGACTTTCCTGGTCTGCCCATTCTCCCCCCGATCCGGGTACCCGTCTTTGAACGGAGGCGAAGTCCGGAGAGATGCATGATAAGCTGAAGCGAGTCTTCAGGCAGGGTTTCGTCCCAGGCAGGAACCGGTTTCAGGCAGTCATCAAGTCCAAGACACTGGCAGAACAACCGGGCCGGGGTGATATGATATGCCTCTTCTCTGAAAGTATGGGGACAAAGGATCTCTTCAAGAAGTATTTTGATCTCTGGGTCTGCCTGAATATGAAGGGTATTCTCTGCAAGTGTTCCATGGGCAGAGATGTATTCAGTAAGGGTTCTGATCTGCTCCGGCTTGATATCATCCCAGAGCAGGGTGAAGTCAGGATGCAGGTATGCTCCTGATTCACAACAGGCCAGTGCCTCTTCCTCGGTCTCAGGGTGACCTTCCCCTCCTTCAAGATGCCACCATGCTTCGCAGTATGCACAGGGTGCAAGTACATGGTTATTCTCCATGAACTCGCCATAACTGAGCAGAATTTCCCCGACATCGAGGATCGAGGCGACCTGGGGAGAGAGTTCCCTGGCCTGCTTAGCGTTATCGATCCTGAGTACATCTCCGTTGATCAGTCTGACGGTTGGACCCTGGATTGAATCAACCGGTGAGATCCCTGCAGCTTTTCCAGGTCGTTCGGTCTTCATCTGGGTTCCGACAGCAAGAAAGTCCCCAAGGATATGAAGCGTTGCCGGATGGAGACCCCCTGCAGCGAGACCGGTGTTGCGTGATCTGCCGTATATGAGTCTGAATCCACCTTTGCGCATCGGGTACGCGAAGACTGGTCGTCCCCCGATGAGATCCCTGAGGAATTTGTCCTTGGGATGGATCCCGATCTCTTTCTCTTCCGGGTCAGAACTGGAGGTGGTGGAATGCATCAGCTCCTCGAGCCAGTCCCATCCGTCCATCTTCATTTTTCTGACGTTTCTGAGTACCTTGGGTGCCTTGAGAATGAGCCCTTCAGCGATGACCAGGGCCATCCCGCCACGCACCGTGTTTGTCTCAACCCGCTCAAGATTCCGGTACCCGGAGACTTCATCTTTCTCGGTAGGTTCGCCATCGATACAGACCGGGCAGTTCTGGATGATCAGCCTGATCTCTTCGGGTGATGGAAGGTACTGCAGGCTCATGATTGAGTTGTACTGTCTGATCTCCTCGACATACCGCTCAATCTCTTCAGGACGCGGGATGTACCGGTTCAGGCCAAGCAGCCGTCTCGCATAATCACCGACCAGCACCGAGAGTGCCTGTGCTGTTCCTCCTGCACTCCGGATCGGCCCTGCATAATAGATCGAGAGATACTCGGTCCCGTCATCATTCTTCCTGATTGCAACTTTGGCTATCCCTTCAATCGGTGCTGACACCACCCCTTC
>NZ_JAJRBM010000065.1 GCF_028679455.1 Methanospirillum sp.
AGTGATAAATTCCCGGTATTTTGTCTGACTATCTTTTGCACTTTCAATAATGAGTTCGTCTTTGTTGGTAAAATAACGATAAAGAGCTGGTTTCGTGACATCGAGTCTTCGTGCAATCTCTTCCATGGTGGTATTGCAATACCCTTTTTCAAGTAATACTTCAAAACCAGCCTGAATTATTCTTTTTTTTGCTTCATCCCGGTATTGGGAGATAATCTTAGCCATTCCTGTCAAGAAGTTTCGGCTGTAAGATGATAGATGTTTTGATTATTCACTTCAGTTACCAATAGGTAACTATTTTTATTAGCAGTAACAAGATCCTGTATCCGACTGATTTCTCTCTCGAAGAAGAATCAGAACGTGCAAATGGATATGATTCCAGATGATGACAGAAGAATTTTCATCAGAAACCCCGTGCATGGCCTTTTCTGGTGGCAGGATCCTGACCATGAACAGATCAGAACCGGAAGTCCAGGCAATTGTTTTTCAAAACGGAAAAATCCTGGCCACAGGGCAACGAGACATTCTGCAACGGTATGATGAGATAACGATAATCGATCTGAAGGGGAAAACCCTCATACCCGGGTTCATCGATTCTCATATTCATCTCTCGTTCGGAGCATTTCTTCCAGAATGGGCTGATCTCAGCGGATGTTCTTCAAAGGAAGAAGTTCTTTCAAAGATGAGGATACATGCTGATACTCACCCTGAAACCGAATGGATAGTGGGTTTTCCCTGGTTTGATCTCCCTTATGGCGGCTACGATATTACCCGGGAGGAACTGGACGCTGCAGTCTCTGCAAAGCCCGCGATCCTGATTCATACCTCGTTTCATGCCCTTCTTGCGAATACCCTCGCATGCAAAAAAGGAGGAATCAGTCGGGAATCTCAGGATCCTGACTCAGGTTTCATTGAAAAGCGTGAGGATGGTGAAGTATCAGGAGTGCTCCTGGAAGCAGCATGTGTTCCTGTTCTTTCCCATGTACTATCCATCTCTCCCCGCAGATATGCAGAACTGATAAACCAGGCTGCCAGGGATCTTCACCGGTTCGGGATTACCGCGATACAGGATCCTGGAGTAACGCCAGATGCGGAGGCTGCATATCGTCTCCTCCATGCAGAACAGAGACTTCCGGTATCAGTTCTGATGATGCCACACGGGAAAACCCTGCTAGACAACCGGATCGGTGACCGGCTTGATGGCGAGCCATGTGGTTCCGGAGATGAACAACTCCGGGTAGGACCGGTGAAGGTATTCGGGGACGGGGCAACCCAAAAGACAACCGCATTTACGTTTCAGATCGCTGATCAAACCGTTTCAAGCGGAGAATACCGGAATGATTTCCAGGAAACGCTTCGTGAAGCTGTAGGGCACGGGTTTCAGGTATGTGTTCACTGTCTCGGGAACCGTACGGTTGATGCAGTCCTTGATGCATTTGAATCTTCGAAAAATGAGGTCCCGTCCGGGTTTATCCTTCGTCCCCGGCTTGAACATCTGAACCTCTTAAGTCCAGAGCAGATCTCCCGTCTTTCTTCGATGCATTGTTGTGCATCAATCCAGCCACAATTCCTCTCGCGAGCCGGAAATATGAACCGGATGCCGATAAATGGAGCAACCTGGTTTGCATATCGTGATCTGATCACTCATGGAGTAATACTTGGGGGAAGCAGTGATTATCCGGGAGGATTTATGGATGGCAGGGATGTTATCGCCTGTATCAGAATGGGTTCAACCATGAGTGACGGGAACGGTAATACTATCTCTCCTGATCAGATCATGCCGTTTGAGGAATGGCTCTGGATTTATACCGCCGGAAGTGCCTATGTCGGAAACCAGGAACATGAGCGGGGAATGCTTGCAGAAGGGATGGTTGCTGACTTTGTCATTCTCGATGGGCTACTCGATCCTCTCTCTCCTCCGGTGGTTTCAGAGACATGGATCGGCGGAAAACGGGTATATTGCAGGAATGATGAAGAGCAGGACCGGTGATTGGCATGAATCGCCAGACCGACCGTTGTTCTATCAGAGATGAAGAAAGGGAGATCAGGATCAAAGGGGTGATAATCGGGATGATACCCGTACTGATCATGGCAATCGTCCTCTTCGGATCGTCGGGTGACGGGGACTGGATGATAGCCTGGATTTTTATCGGTATTCATACCTGTGCAACTATCATCCTTAGCTTCTCTCTTGATGTTACCCTCATTACAGAACGATCCACCCAGGGAGCAGACATGAAGAGATGGGACCAAATACTTGTAAAATTGTTAACTCTGTCCGGTTTATTAATCCTTCTGGTTGCAGGGCTCGATCACCGGTTCCACATAACTCCTTCAATTCCCTTTACTGTCCAGACTCCTGGTATCGTGCTGTTTATTCTGGGATACGGTCTTCTCATCTGGGCTGCGGAATCGAATGCTTTTTTCTCTGCTGTGGTAAGAATTCAGCATGATCGGGGTCATCATGTCATATCCCGCGGACCCTACCGGTTTGTCCGGCATCCCGGCTATTCAGGACTTATTCTCTGTATGATTGCTGAACCATTGATGTTTCAGTCATTGATGGCAGGTATTCCCTGTATCATGACGATTGGACTCCTGGTCTGGAGAACCTGGCGTGAAGATCGAACGTTATCTGAAGAGTTGGGCGGTTATGATGAGTACTCAGGAGTGGTTCCGTTCAGGCTTGTTCCGGGAGTATGGTGAAAGGTATTCACGATTCTCAATCAAAGAGGATTATCTTATCATAGTGCCCGCAGGAAAAAAATAGCTCAAACCGCTCCCATAATCCTCAAATACCCATGATCAACAGAGTAAAATATCCCTAATACAAATAGTAAAATAATAATATGACATCCATATCCAAAAAGATTGAACAGGAGGTTTTATCGCTCCCCGTTCGCGATCGGTTAGCATTAATCGATCGCCTTATCGAAAGCCTCAATCTTCCTCAAGATCCTGAAATCGATAGGCTCTGGGCTGAAGAAGCAGAACGGAGATTATC
>NZ_JAJRBM010000066.1 GCF_028679455.1 Methanospirillum sp.
CGGGCTCTCAGTAGAAAGGCATATGCTCAGGAACAGGGATTTCCTGAAACTGCACATATGGATGCTCTGGCAACCCTGGGAGATGCAGTCATTGAACTCCAGATCCTGACCCGGCTCGTTGAAGAGGGAGGATATGACAAAGGTGACATCTCAGTGCAGAAGATGGACCTGGTTAATATGTCCATCTTACGCAAGGCAGGAGAAACGATTCATCTCCATGAATATATTCACTGGGGAAATGGAGAGAAACGGATGCATATCTGGTCATCAGGCAGGGTTCTTGCAGAATGCATTGAGGCACTGGTCGGTGCAGTATACCTGGATGGCGGACTCAACACTGCAGGGCAGGTTATGGATAATATAGGGCTTTTTCCGACATATACGGAAAAATGAAAGTTCTGATTCATAAAAGAGATATGCAAACCGGGTACACCTAACTCAGTTTGTTATCTCAATCAGGGAGAAGGAATGGATAAGAGCCAGAAGAAATGGGTTTATGCATCACTCGGTATTAGTGCAATCATTCTTGCGTTGATGGTAGGATCCACCTTCAATGAAGAGACACTCACCTATCTGGCCCACATGAATATCTTTTTCCTGATGATTGCTCTGGGATTGCGGTTTGTCTCATTTGCTCTGTGGGCTCTTCGGATTCAGAAGATGTCACTTTCTCTCGGCTATCAGGTCCCGTTCTCACACTGCTATAACATGGTCGTTGCAAATCTCCTGGCAGGTGCTCTGACTCCCGGACAGGCTGGCGGTGAGCCGGTCAGAATCCATGAACTCTATAAAGCAAAAATGTCGGTAGGAGATGCAACTGCGGTTGTAATCATGGAGCGGGTTCTTGACGCAATCATGCTGGTAGCACTCAGTGTCTGCAGCCTCATTATTATGGGAAGTGTTGTCTGGACTCTTTCCAGCGGCATTATCTTTGTGATCTTTTTCTCACTGTTTCTCCTGATATTCTTCATTCTGCTGTTACTCTATGCAGTCAGGTACCCTGAACCGGCGAAACGGATGATCATGAGGTTTCTCCACTGGATCGAAATAAAAATGAAGAAACCATCAGTCCAGAAGATTATCTCTAAAACCGATGTGGAATTTGATAACTTCTGCTCGGGAATCAATGCCTTTGCCAGACACGGAAAGTCAGGATTCGTATGGGGTTCTGTCTGCACCATCCTCTTCTGGTTCTCAGAGTTCGTGGTTGCATCAGTCATCCTGATGGGGCTTGGCCTGCCACCGGCCGTATCTGAATCGATGCTGGCTCAGATCATCATCGCTCTGGTGAGTATGATACCGCTTACTCCGGGCGCATCAGGAGTTGCAGAACTATCAGCAGCTTCATTGTATGCTCTCTTTGTCCCAACTGCAGCGCTGGGTATTTTTATCCTGCTCTGGCGACTGATTATGTTCTATCTCAATATCGTCTTCGGCTTTATTGCTACAATGTTCATCTTTAAACGTGAGATAACAACCTGACCTGACTTCAGGGGGGTCAGGGAAAAAAGTGTTGTTCAGGCTAATAACCGGAGCAGTAATGCCTTCTGCACATGCAGCCGGTTTTCTGCCTGATCCCATACAACGCTCCGGTTACTATCTATCACTTCATCAGTGATCTCATACCCGCGATGAGCAGGAAGACAGTGCATAACAATTGCTCCGGGTTTTGCATGCGTCATAAGATCAGCATTCACCTGATAGCGTCCAAAGACCCTCTCACGCTCCTTTGTCTCTTCTTCATGACCCATCGAGACCCAGGTATCCGTCATCACAACGTCGGCATTTCGTACTGCTGCAAGAGGATCTTCACCGATTGTGAGGAGTGCTCCTTCCTTCTGGGCTGTTTTAATAAACTCGAGCGATGGCTGGTATTGTGGCGGACAGGCAATACTTACCTCCATCCCAGTAAGGATAGTACTCAGAATCAAAGAGTTACAGACATTATTTCCATCACCTACCCAGGCAACCCTGACCTTTTCTGTCCGGTGCAAGTGTTCCATGATAGTCATGATATCAGCAAGGATCTGACAGGGGTGCTCCAGATCAGACAACCCGTTGATAACCGGAATGTCGGCATGGGCAGCCAGTTCCATGACACTCTGGTGAGAGTTCGCCCGAATCATAATAGCAGAAACAAACCGTGACATCACCCGTGCGGTATCCCGGATGGCTTCTCCCCTCCCCAGTTGCATATCTTTGGGGTTCAGAAAGAGTGCATACCCTCCGAGTTCATACATCCCGACCTCAAAAGAAATCCTGGTTCTGGTTGACGACTTCTCAAATATCATCCCAAGCGTTTTTTGAGAGAGATGGGGAGGAAAAACTCCGACCCTCCGCTCCTCTTTGAGCCTCCGTGCGGTCGCGATCAGTTCACCGAGCTCTTCGCGGGAGATATCAAGGATAGAAACAAAATCCTTTTTCATCTGATCGCCTGCATGTGCTCGATCCGCTTCTTTAGTACATCAAGCGTTCCGACATCACGGCGATGACGTACAGGTCCCTGAACCGCAGTTGCGGCACGTTCTGCGATCTGTTCTGCCTGCTCCAGGGTATCACCAATTCCCACATATGCCATCGTTCGCGAGGACTGGGTTATGAGATGATCTCCCTCCTTGACAACCGATGCATAATACAGAAGAGCTGAATCATCATCTCCGGGATAAATCGGATTACCGGCAAGCGGATTATCCGGGTATCCCTCTGGAACGATATATTTGCAGACCGTCGCTTTCTTTTCAAAAATTACCTGAGTTGAATCAAGGGTTCCTGAGGTTATCCCTTTAATAATATCACTGAACGGTGAAATTAAAAGACTCAGTACATTCATTGC
>NZ_JAJRBM010000007.1 GCF_028679455.1 Methanospirillum sp.
GACCTTATACTAAGAAATAAAGAAAATAATTATTTTTTATAATAGTAGGGCGGCAAGATCCACATGCACAGTTCACCTTCCGCTTCTATGATGGTGTGCATGTCTGTCCGTATTTCCCGCCCCGCCGCCCTGATATGAAACAACGGGTATTGCATGCTCCTATAGAAAATCAGGGCGATTATATGAGGTGGGATGCTCCCGCCCAAATTCCACTTCTGCCGCCCTGCCGCCCGGGACTCTGCTACCATATGATTGAACGTTATTCATGTACCCGGTCATGGTGGACGTATCCCCCTTCTCCTTCATTCCACTTTCTATCTGATCAACTCCGGGTAAAAGGACCAAACTCATCTGACAGTATCCCCTCTACTGAACCGGAAGGAGTCGCTGTAAAGGTGAGATATCCAACCAGATCGTCAGGGTTCGGGAACGAGAGATACCATGTGTTGTTGGTCCAGTGCGTCAGGTTTCCTTTATACCCATTCGGACCAAGTCCGATGGTCATATCTTCTGCATCAGGCCCTTCTTCAATCATCATGCTGCCATACATATCGCTCGTGTATGTTCCTGCAATGGCAGATGGGCTGATAGTCGCGGGATCTGGATTAGATGGCCGGTCCGGGTTTTTAATGAGAGAGTTCCACCCTGCCTGTGATGCTTTTTCCTGTGCCTGGAGATCTACACCGCTTTTCCCGATATATCGTTCAAGGAACTCATCCCTGACAGCCTCCGGAAATGCAGTGAGCTGCTTGTTGGCAATAACCACAAACCCGCTCTTCTTTCCCGGAATGAGGATAACGATGGAGCGAACACCATCAAGTGCTCCATTCTTCTCAATGACACGTTCTCCGAGGAAATAATAGGAGTCACACCCAAGACCGACTGCACCGTTCGGATCTCTCAAGGGTCCGCTCCGTCCGGCGACAAGGCTCGCTGCATGGATATCGGTTACAGTCTTTGGCGTGAGAATCTGCGTACCATCAATCGTCCCATTGTTCAGCATCATCCGTAGAAACCGGGTCATGTCCTTTCCGGTTGAGACAACCTGTCCAGCAGCAGGGAGTGATGCATTCTCAAGCGGAATGATATGAAGATCTCCCGGTGCTCCTCCATGACCGGAATAATGGTTATCGTCAAGATAGAGAGTCTCCGGGTGAGATCCTGACCGTGTCATCCCAAGTGGTTTGATAATTCGTGCATCGGTTGAATCTTCCCAACTCCGGTTGTCAACCTTTGCTGCGACCTCACCTGCAATGAAGTATCCGGCATTAGAGTAGAGGTATCGCTCCCTGAACCCTGCGTCAGATTCAAGAAATCTCATGCGGTGCAGTATTTCATCGTTTGAATATCCGATTCTGCCAAGCAGTTCACCGTCTCGCCGGAGACCGGTCCGGTGAGCAAGCATATCGCGAAGATTCGAATGATTGCCGACATAGGAGTCCTTCAGTGTAAAATCAGGCAGATAGGTGATTACCGGTGTATCCCAGTTAAGTTTTCCTTCGTCAACAAGCGTTCCGATGGCAGCCCCGGTAATGTACTTGGTCACTGATGCGATCTGAAACCTGGTGTTAGGATCAACCTGATCCGGTTTCCCAAGTTCACGAACACCAAAGCCCTTCAGGTACACGACAGAATCGTTCTCTACGATCCCGACAACAGCCCCCGGGACTTCATACTCCCCCATCGTCTGACTGATAAAATCGTCAAATCCATCAAGCTTATCTTCCTGACTCATTGTTGCAGATCCAAAACAAGCAAAGAGGGCTGCAATAATGCAGAATACCAGGGGAAGATGTTGCAGGGAAGGTCTTCTCATGAAGTAAAATTAGTGTATGTGATGAAAAAATAATCGCTGACTACGTATGGAGCTGATGCAATGACTGGGGCATTGATAATGGCTTAAATGAAATAACGCTGCTTTCTTCTCCCGATTTGCTGTCATGCTCATATCCCTGCAAACAATGGCACAATACATCTGACCTGCATATTCAAAATTGGAGCGATGAATTTCCCTCTCCCTCCAAATGACCTGGTAGAAATCTCCACGAAGTTTAAACTCCCCAATGGTCTCCTTTGGGGATTTTAACGCAAAGTAAAAAGAGAATATTTGTCTTCCATTAGGAAATTTGGAAGCGTATATGTATTATTAGTATATGTATTATTATTTAGTTAACCGGAGTCTTAGTTTATTAGAGTAACGTAAGAGCCGATAAAAGATCTTAAAAATCGATTCCTGCTGGTCTTAAAATTGCTTTTAGAGTTCCACGATCATGTTCATGATAGTCAGGAATAACGATAGTTCGTTGATTATCACTACTTTTCAAAACAATGTGACTTCCTTTCTGATTATTGATAGCCCCTTTAGCGTAGCAGTATCACCTACGCTAAAGGGGCTATAATTGATAACAAAGAGAAAGTATGAGATCAATACTAGGATCTGATAAGAATGGATCAAAATCCGAAATTCCCTGGCAAATACGGGGATAAGTTGGGACAATGAAGAATCAGCCATATCAGATAGAATATCAATGCAGGGCCCCAATCAGGTGCCTCATCCTCATAACCTCTTCAGTACTGTGATCGTCTTATGATCTCGGTATTGTATGTAGACGATGACTTCTCTCTTCTTGAAATCGGGAAACTCTTTTTGGAGCGGATGGGTGAGTTCAGGATTGAACTCAGAGATTCTGCCCAAAATGCACTACATCTCCTTTCCACTACACCATTTGATATTATCATATCAGATTATGAGATGCCGGGTATGGATGGGCTTGAACTCCTCAAAACAGTCAGGGATCAATATGGAGAAATCCCGTTTATATTGTTCACCGGTAGAGGCAGGGAGGAGGTGGTTATTCGTGCACTTAATAACGGTGCCGATTATTATGTGCAAAAAGGGGGACAACCACAGGCACAGTTCGTTGAACTTGCACACAAAATCGAACTTGCGGTGCAGAGGCGTAACGCTGACATTGTACTCAGGGAAAGTGAAAGAAGGTATCGCGATGTTGTCGAGATGCAAACCGAATTTATCTGCCGTCATACTCCGGATGGAAGAACTGTTTTTGTTAATGAAGCATTCTGTCGGTACTTCGGAATAAAACGGGAAGATATTCTCGGAACTGTTATCATAAGAAATATCCTCGAGGTTGATCAGGAACGCGTAATTTCACATTACCTGAATCTTACCAGGGGAAACCCGATAGGAGAGGTGGAATTTCGCGTCATGATGCCAGACGGAAGCATCCGATGGCAGGGATGGAGAAATTGTGCTGTCTTTTCTGAAGAAGGGAGACTCATTGAGTACCAATCGGTGGGAAATGATATCACCGATCGAAAACAGGCAGAAGAGGCACTAAAAGAACAGCAGGAGCTGTTTGAAGCACTTGGGCAGAATATTCCCGGTGCTATCTACCAGCTCGAGATGAATCGCGAAGGGATATTCAGGTTCACCTATGTGAGCAGATGGTGGTTTACCTTTACCGGAAGAACAGTTCATGAGATGTTACAATATGAGCAATCTTCGTTTGACCCGGTTCTGCCTGAAGACCAGGAAGGCCTTCTAGCCAGTATTTACCAGTCTGCGAAAACGCTCAAACCCTGGAGATATGAATTCCGCACGAACGTGAACAACCAGATACACTGGATATTAGGTAGTTCATCGCCAAATGCAACCCCTGACGGGACGATCATCTGGAACGGGGTACTTATCGACATCACTGATCGGAAAAATGCTATCCAGGAACTGGAAGAAACAAAAAGCCAATACCAGGCAATATTTCATAATACCGGGGCTGCCACTATCATCGTTGAAGAAGATACAACCATCGCTTGTGCGAATGCTGAAGTCGCACAACTTTGTGGATGTACTATCACGGAGATAGAGCATAAGAGAAGTTGGACAGAGTTCGTGGTCCCTGAAGATCTCAAGCGGATCAAGGAGTATCACCATGACCGGCGTTATGATCCTGCTGAAGTTCCCCGGGTGTATGAGTTCAGGTTTTTTGACAGGGACGGAGCAATCAGGTACGGTCTGAACACTGTTTCCATGATTCCCGGGACCAACCGGAGTGTTGCTTCAATCCTGGACATTACCGATCGGATTGATGCGGAAAAGACATACCATAGCATCTTTGATACTATCCAGGATGTCTTTTACCGTACAGATACGAACGGGAGATCCGTTCTGTTCAGCCCTTCGGTCGCAGATGTGCTTGGATATGAATCGGCATCTGAACTGGATGGTACAGATATCGCAACCCAGTTCTACCAGAACCCGGAAGAGCGCAAAATGTTTCTTGCAGAGATTGAGAAGAACGGATCAGTATCCAATTACGAAGTGAGGGTAAAGAAGAAGGATGGAACACCGATTACGGTTCTTTCCAGCAGCCACCAGTATTATGACGCGACCGGAAATATTCTCGGAATCGAAGGAATATTAAGGGATATCACCGGGATTAAACAGGCAGAACAAGATCTCAAAAAAAACGAGGAGTTATTCAGGGAACTTGAGGCGCAACTTCCTGATTATGTCCTCATTCATGAAGGAGAGACAATTATCTTTGTCAACAAAGAAGGCGCACGGTACGGTGGACAGTCTCAACAAGAGGTCGTCGGGCGATCTATCTTCTCATTTACCGCTCCGGAATACCATGATCTGTTACGGGAGAAGTATGCACTCATATGTCAGAATATTGAGATTGAGCCATATGATGTCGAGATTATCCTGCCTACCGGGGAGCGTAGATGGGTAGTGGTCAGGTCAACAACACTCAGGAACCGGGAAAAAGAAACAACCCTGACCGTTCTGACCGATATAACCGAACGAAAAAGGGCTGAAGCAGCTCTGGTTCAGGCAAACCGGAAACTCAGTCTCCTCACTGACATTACCCGTCATGATACGAGTAATCAATAGATGATACTCCAGGGTTATCTCTCTAATCTGAACGAAGGTCTGCCTGATTCACAGGTAAGTGAATATGTCAGAAAGGCAACAGCCACCGCTGAATGTATCAATTCAATTATTCAGTTTACCAGGCAGTATGGAGAGATTGGAACTCTTTGACCGATTTGGCAGAGTATACATCAGGTGGCTGATAAGGCGTCAATACAACTCCATTCCATTGCTTTGATGATTGAGAACGATCTGCCCGAAGATGTCGAGATCTTTGCTGACCCCATGGTTATGAAGATCCTGTATAACCTGATGGAAAACAGCATCAGGCATGGAAAGACAAGTACGCATTTCAGGTTCCTCGCCGAAGAACGTTTCGGCGATCTAATCATCATCTGCGAGGATAACGGGGTTGGAATTCCTGAAGAATCAAAAGAGAAGATATTCGAGAGATGATTTGGAACCAATACCGGAATTGGCCTGACCATGTGTAGAGAAATCCTTTCATTGACCGATATCCTGATCTTATAGCGGGGAACGCCGGGAAAAGGTGCACGATTTGAGATCAGTATACCTAGGAAAGGATGGCGAAAGCGGACTATAAACTCACGATGTATCGATCCGGCACCGGAAACAAATCGTTGAAAAACCTGATTTCAGTTCTAGCCAATAATAACATAAACCCTTCAACCATAGAAGCTTCAGAGCCGCCATTTGAAAACGGCAAAATGGTGGAACCGGAATTATTACGGCATATATTTAACCCAGGTCATCCCTCTTGTTCTTTGGGATTTTTCAGGTGAACCTGTACAGTAGAGTTCTCGTCAACCTGGTAGGATTATCTCTGATACCGCTTATCATACTTAGCAGTTTTTTTATTGTCAATGAGATCAGGATGACCGACACCATCTCAACCCATGTTAACGAGACCAGGGATCAGATCGTCACTTCCTCTACTGATGCATTAAACACACTCGGGATGAACATAATTCGGTATCAGTCCCATGCAATAGCACGCGAAATCGGCCTTTTCATCAAAGCACACCCTGAAAAGACCATATCTGATCTCAAGCAAGATCCTGAATTCCTGCTCCTGACCAACCAGACCGTGGGGGAGACCGGCTACTTCGGGTTTCATGAACGCGAATCCCTTATCACCGATTTCCATCCAAATCCCAAACGATTGGGAGAAACATTTGAACCACTCAGATATCAGCTCCCTGATTTCTATATTATCATCAAAAATGCACAAAGAGACGGAGAGTCAGGAGGATTTTATGACTGGATTGAACCAGACGGCTCAATCAAGAAGAAATACATCTATGTTTCCACGGTCTGCTGCCCCACCGCTGATAACATAACCTTGCAGGTCAGCGCAACAACCTATCTTGATGAGTTTTCAGCACCTGCAACCACCTTATCAAATACAATTGCAGACCAGAACCAGAATCTGATACAGACACTCACTGACGATATCTCAAGAGCCGGCAATGTCACGATCATCATCTGTGGGTTAACCATTGCCGGAGTATTCCTTTTCGGACTTCTGCTCGGCCGGAGCATCACTGCCCCGCTAATATCACTCATCACGTGTGCACAGCGTATCGGGTCAGGGAAACTGGATGGTGAGATCCCAGGTACTGACCGGGATGATGAAACAGGAGTGCTTGCCCGGACCATCCACACCATGCAGACGGACCTGAGGGTTCTCTATCGAAAACTAGCAGATCAGATCGAAGAACTCTCGCTCATACAGAAGAGACTCATGATTTCTGAGGAGCATTACCGGGCAATTTTTGAGAACAGTGCAATCCCCCTCATCCTGGTCGATGAAGACATGACGATATCCCTGGCAAATCATAAATTCGAAGAACTCTGGGGAAACAGCAGGGATGAGATCGAGGGAAAAATGAAATGGACCTCATTTGTTTCAACGCCAGAGGAACGTGAACGGATGCTCTCATATAATGAGCACCGCCTTGACCATCCTGAGAGCGTCCCCTGGACCTACGAATTCCAGATGAAAACCCATGATGGGAACGTAAAATCTGTGATCATCAGTATAAGTCAGATGCCTGGAAAAATCCAATATTTAACCTCACTGCTCGATATCACGGATATGAAACGAGTTCAGGAGGAGATCATCAGAAAGAGTGAGGAACTGTCTGCATCATACGAAGAACTAGCCGCAATCGAGGAAGAACTCAGACATCAGTACACCGAACTGCAGAAGAAAGACCAGCTCCTGAAAGAGAGCGAGACCAGGTACAAAAACGTAGTAGAAGACCAGACGGAATTTATCTGTAGAACCCGGGCTGATGGAACAATAGTGTTTGTGAACGAAGCGCTTTGTAGATATTTTGGGGTGACCAGTGAGGAGATACTCGGAACGAAAAAACATCTACCCCTTGCAGACCATGATGAATCCGAACTGGAACAATATGGTATATCCTATACTCAGGACCAACCAATGCATATCCGTGAATATCGTGTTAAACTCAAAAACGGAGAGATCCGGTGGAATAAATGGTCTAATCGGGCGATTTATAATAGGGAAGGAATAATCACCGAATTCCAGAGTATTGGAAGGGATATTCATGAACGAAAGATGGTTGAAGAGGAGAATGCCAGGGCCCTTGAACAGATCGAGAAGAACCTTGCAGAATTATCCATACTCAACGATGGCATACGTAACCCCCTCACTATCATCGAGTCACTTATAGAGGAGGAACCGGTTGATACCAGGTTGATTGTCAGACAGATCGGGGCAATCGACGACCTTATCAAAACCCTGGATCAACGATGGATGGACAGTGACAAAATCCTCACCTATCTGCGAAAACACCATGGTTACCCGGGGAAAAAGAGATAACTATTCATCCACCATAAGCAGGTTGCCCTTATCAATCAGCCATTATCATTCCGGTACCGCCTGCCTACCACCTGAACATGATCTCCACGAACCGATGTCAAACGCGGGCAGGTCGCTCTGTATCTTCAAAAAACAGATGACACCTTCATTATTCATGATCCAAACCAGTCATATATCGCATAGTACTTTCAGCACACAATACGTAAAAAGAATTATTAGTTAGTAGAACAACAGATACTATGTAGAACGGGATTATGGACAA
>NZ_JAJRBM010000067.1 GCF_028679455.1 Methanospirillum sp.
GATGGGATTTATTCTCATAATGACGTGACATAATTTTAGATTTTATCATCTATTCTTGATTCTTGGGTTTACATTGAATTTTTTATTTGTGAAAATACTTCTATAATTATTGACTTGCTTAGGTGATGGTGTCACATTACTTAGCGTAAAAATAGAATAAATCTTTACAAATTACGCTTAATTGCTGTCTTACACTTTTTTACGGGAAATTTTAAAATTTTAATATTGCACCATTGTACTGAAAGAAATTTATTTAAGCTAAAACTAGAATAGAGTACATACTGAAAATATATTTTTAGATATTTTATCTATCCCTACTGAAATTTATGGTTCCAGTGGAAATAAAGGGGTGGGGGTAAATTAATTTTTTAGAGATCAGAAATTTAATTTTAAAATTTCACAAAAAATATCTTTTTTAAGATGATTTTAACCTGTTATTTACCCTTCCTATAGTATTAATGGAACATCCATCTAACCATGATAGGAAAGAAAACCAATGACGGAAGAGACAACCGGTTCATCTGGATTATTTGATAAATATCTGGCTGAAAACCGTATTTTTAAGGATCGGGAAGTTCTCCGGCATTCATATCGCCCACATATCCTTCCTCACCGGAAACCTCAGATTGATCAAATAGCTTCAATTCTTGCTCCCTCTCTTCAGATGGAAACACCCTCTAATATTCTCATTTATGGAAAAACCGGAACCGGAAAAACAGCCTCTGTCAGATATGTAGGTACTGAGCTTGAGCAGGTAAGTGCCCGGAGAGGCACCGTATGCCGGGTTGTCCATCTAAATTGTGAAGTGATAGACACCCAGTACCGCGTGCTTGCCCAGATAGCCAAACTCATCCTTGGGGAAGATGACTTCCCTAGTGATCGTCTCCGGACCCATATCCCAATGACCGGGTGGCCGACCGATCAGGTTTATGCTGAATTAAAAAACCAGCTTGAAGCAGTATCTGGTGTTTTTATCATCATTCTTGATGAGATTGATAAACTCGTAAAAAAAAGTGGTGATGATACCCTCTACAATCTCACCAGAATTAACACCGATCTTGACCGATCCAAAGTATCAATTATTGGGATTTCAAATGATCTGGGGTTTAAAACGTTCCTGGATCCACGGGTTTTATCCTCACTTTCTGAAGAAGAACTTGTCTTTCCTCCATATAATGCAACCCAGCTCTGTGATATTCTTCAACAGCGTGCTACCATCGGATTCATTGAAAACGCACTTCATGATGAAGTAATTCCTCTCTGTTCTGCACTTGCTGCACAGGAACACGGTGATGCCAGGCGTGCCCTTGATCTGCTCAGAATCTCCGGGGAACTTGCTGATCGGGAGGGTTCACAGAAGGTTCATGTTGATCATGTGAAAAAAGCCCAGGCCAAGATTGAAACCGATAGCATGGTCGAATGTATCAGGACCCTGCCAACCCAGAGCAAGATCGTCCTGTATTGCATGCTTCTGCTTCACCGGGCAGGTCAGAAAATATTCATCTCCGGTGAGATCACCCGGATATACCGTGAAATTACTCCAATACTCGATATTGATGTTCTGACCATTCGCAGAATATCAGACCTTATATCTGAACTTAATATGCTCGGGGTTATCAGCACCCGCCTTGTAAACCGGGGACGACATGGGAGAACCAAGGAGATGTGGTTTGATACCAATACTGACAAGATCTGGGAGGTTATCATGGAGGAGCAGGACGGCCGTCTTGCACAAATTGATGCAGAACTTCTCGTTACCATGTTACGGTGAAACTCATGGATGATAAAGACAGGACACTCCTCTCCCTTCTTGAAGAGGATTGTACAACCCCGGTGCATGATCTTGCAATCATGCTCGAATGTACTGATGATGAGATCCTTTCACGGAAAAAGTCCCTGGAAGATGCAGGCATCATTGGCCGGTATTCGGCAGTGATCAACTGGGAAGCATTCGAGTCGGGTGTGGTGTTTGCAATCATCGAGCTTAAGGTTGCTCCGGAACGTGAATGGGGGTATGATCGAATCGCTGAGCGGATCGCCCGGTTTTCCAATGTACGGAGTCTGCGCCTCAAAACTGGTTCTCATGATCTCCAACTCCTGGTTACCGGGAAGAGTATGCAGGAGATAGCACGTTTTGTCTCTGAGCAGATCGCACCTATGGATAGGATCAGGGAGACTGCTACTCACTTGATCATGAAGACATACAAGGAGAATGGAGTGTTGTATGTAGAACGGGAAGAGGGGAAGCGGCTTCCCTTCTCATTTTAGGAGTTGAAGATGCGGGATTTTATTTCTGAACGGGCCAAGGCCATACCCCCGTCAGGGATCAGGCGTTTCTTTGACCTTGCCGGCCAGATGGAGGATGTCATTTCACTCGGTGTGGGAGAGCCGGATTACACTACTCCATGGCACATCTGCGAAGCTGCAATAACCTCAATTGAGCAGGGTCATACCTCGTATACCTCAAACACCGGCCTTGTCACGCTCCGAAAGGAGCTGGCAGCGTTTTTGGATCGGCGTTACCAGATCCAGTACGATCCCTTGTCAGAGATGATCGTCACCACCGGTGTATCTGAAGCACTTGATATAGCCATCCGTGCGGTGATCAACCCTGGTGATGAAGCTCTGGTTGTGGATCCGATCTATGTCTCCTACGGACCATGCGTAACGCTGGCGGGCGGTAAACCAGTCCTGATGCCTTGCCTTGAGAAGGATCATTTCAGGCTGACGCCTGACGTACTGATGGAGCACATCACTCCGAAATCCAAAGTACTGATTCTGAACTTCCCGAACAACCCTTCAGGGGCAGTGATGCGGGAAGAAGATATTAAGGGCATCGCTGATGTGGTCATTGACCATGATCTGCTTATCCTCTCAGATGAGGTGTACGCGGAGCTTACATACGAAGGAAAGCATTGTGCAGTCGCCTCAATTGACGGGCTCTGGGATCGGACCGTAACCCTTTCCGGTTTCTCGAAGGCATTTGCAATGACCGGATGGCGACTCGGCTACTTCTGTGCACCCAAAGAGATCACTGCTGCAGCTCTCAAAATTCATCAGTATATCATGCTTTCAGCACCGACTATGGCTCAGTACGGGGCGATCGAAGCTCTCAGGCACGGAGAGGAGCCGATGGAACACATGGTCAGGGAATACCACATGAGGCGCAACCTCTTTGTGGATGGTCTGAACCGGATCGGACTTCCCTGTCACCTTCCTGAAGGAGCATTTTATGCTTTCCCCTCAGTAAAGCAGACCGGCCTTACGGATCAGGAGTTTGCAGAACGGCTGATCACCGAGGCCGGAGTTGCCGTGGTTCCAGGCAGTGTATTCGGGACTGCTGGCGAAGGGCATGTGCGATGTGCATATGCAGTCTCCCGCAATGATCTCTCTGAAGCAATAACCCGCATGGGTGAATTCTTACAAAATCTCTGATTTTCAATTTTTCCTGCCAAGGCCAAATCTGGGGAGTTTCTGAAGGGGAGAGTATATGTCAGATCGTCTCTAACCTATCCTGTTGGATGAGTTGTACCATCATCGTGGGCGGCAACTTTGGTGACGAAGGGAAGGGGAAGATCGTCTCCCACGTCGCTCACAAAGATAAACCTACTATTATTTCGAGGGGGGGTGTCGGCCCGAATGCCGGACATACCGTCATGGTGGGTGAGAAGAAGTTTGGCGTTCGGATGTGCCCCTCCGGATTTGTCTATCCTGATGCCAGGCTCATGATCGGAACCGGAGTTCTTGTGGATCCCCGTGTGTTTGCCCACGAGGTCGAGGTTCTTGATGTTGGTGGCCGGGTCTTCATTGATGAACGGTGTGCCATCATCGATACCAACCATATTGATGAGGATAAAAGTAACGCACACCTTGCCAAGAAAGTCGGGTCAACCGGGACCGGATGTGGCCCTGCCAACCGTGACCGTGCAATGCGGGTTGCGAGACTTGCTCGTGACATTCCCGAACTGAAACCGTACCTTACCGATGTTCCACTCGAGATCAATACTGCACTTGATGCAGGTGAGAACATTGTGCTTGAAGGGACTCAGGGCTTTGGGATCTCACTCTATTACGGCTCCTATCCCTTTGTGACCTCCAAGGATACCTCGGCATCACAGATGGCTGCTGATAACGGGGTAGGCCCGACCCGTATCGATGATGTGATCGTGGTCTTCAAAGCGTTCCCGACCCGGGTGGGCGAAGGGCCGTTCAGCACCGAGATGTCAAGTAGTAAGGCACATGATCTTGGCATCCAGGAGTTTGGAACGGTAACCGGTCGTGAACGACGTATCGGGAACTGGGATGGTGAGATGGCCCGGTATGCGTCTATGATCAACGGCTGTACCCAGGTTGCAATCACTGGTGTCGATCATATAGATGCAGCCTGTTTTGGTGCTACCGAATATTCACAGCTTTCAAAACCTGTGAAAGATTTCCTGAAACAGGTTGAAGAAGACACCCGCTCCCCGGTAACCCTCATCTCTACCGGTCCTGAGATGAGTCAGATCATTGATCTGCGGAGTGAACTCGTATGAAGCGGGATCTGTATGATATCCTCTGTTGTCCGGTCTGCAAGGGAGATCTGGAGCTCGTTGTCAAAGAAGAGAATGAAGTGGAGATCATGACCGGCTCTTTGATCTGTCATGCATGTTCGGTAACATACCCGATAGAGGAGGGCATCCCCAACCTCCTCCCCCAGAATATCTGATTTTTCATGTTTCTCTCCCCGCTGGTTCTGATCCTCTCCCTGGTTGTGGATCGGGTCTGTGGGGATCCTCATACCCGCTATCATCCGGTTGCGATGATCGGGAGTTTTATCTCATGGTGGGGAAGACCCATCTGGTGGAATCCTGTCCTGCATCGATTGGTCGGAGTCATCTTCTGGATTGCCACGGTAATCATCTTCACCCTCCCGTTCTTCCTCTTCACCCGGTACGCTCCCTGGTATCTGATGGTACTGATAGGGCCGTTTCTGCTTAAGATCTGCTTTGCGGTTCGCTCTCTTGAAGAGCATGCTGAAATGGTGGCCGCAGCCACCAGTCCGGATGTCGGGAGGGAGCAGGTCAGGATGCTGGTCTCTCGTGATACCAGCACGCTCACCGATGAACAGATCCTCTCTGCTGCCTATGAATCGGTTGCAGAGAACCTGAACGACAGCATTATTGCCCCGCTTTTTTACTTCATGATCTTCGGGCTTCCTGGTGCAGCGTGTTTTCGGGCAGCCAATACGATGGATGCGATGCTTGGGTATACTGATGAACGATCGCGGATCGGGTGGTTTTCTGCCAGGATGGATGATATCCTCTCATACATTCCTGCCAGGATTACCGGGCTGTTGCTTATGGCATATTTTCTGGGCAGAAAGCGCATCGCTCCCGCGATTCGGATCTTCAGGCGTGATCGAAAACTTAGACCCGGATTTAACGGAGGAATTCCGATGTCACTGATCGCAGGGGGTGTCGGAGTGATGTTTGAGAAACCGGGAAAGTACCGGATTGGGGATCCTGAACGACCCCTCCGGCAGGCAGGTCCTGATATCATCGGTTCAGTCAGGGGAACAACTCTGATCTTTGCCATCGTTGCCGCTACTGCATCAGTTTTATGGAATCTTCTCCCCAATATATGAGGAATGAAACTCGAAGAGCTTCGGTACGGCACTGAACTGATCAAGCGCGGATTCGCATCCATGCAGAAGGGCGGTGTAATAATGGATGTGGTGAACGCTGAACAGGCCGGGATAGCCGAAGATGCGGGGGCTGTTGCGGTCATGGCCCTCGAACGGGTTCCGGCTGATATCAGATCAGCAGGTGGCGTGGCCCGGATGTCAGATCCAGGCATGATCAAGGAGATCATTAGCGCAGTATCTATTCCGGTGATGGCAAAAGCCAGAATCGGTCACTTTGTTGAGGCCCAGATTCTCCAGTCACTCGGTGTTGATATGATCGATGAGTCTGAGGTCCTCACCCCTGCTGATGAAGAGTTCCATATCGATAAGAAACAATTTACGGTCCCCTTTGTCTGTGGTGCACGCGATCTCGGTGAAGCACTCCGTCGGATCAACGAAGGAGCAGCCATGATCAGAACCAAGGGTGAGGCAGGTACCGGCAACGTCGTTGAGGCAGTCAGGCATAACCGGACGATCCTCAGTGAGATCCGCAAACTGAAGGGTATGGATGAGACAGAACTGATCAAGCGGGCACGTGAACTTGAAGCCCCTGCTGAGCTGGTTATTGAAACTGCAAAACGTCAGCGTCTTCCGGTTGTCAACTTCTCAGCCGGTGGCATTGCAACTCCTGCCGATGCGGCTCTCATGATGCAACTCGGCAGTGACGGGGTCTTTGTAGGATCCGGGATATTCAAATCTCAGAATCCTGCCAAGATGGCAAAAGCCATCGTTGAAGCAGTCAACCACTTCAATGAACCGGCAGTATTAGCGGAAGTTTCCCAGGGTCTTGGTGAACCGATGAGGGGGATTGAGATTCACTCCCTTCCACCGGAAGAGAGGCTGGCATCCCGTGGATGGTAAGATCGGTGTTCTGGCCCTTCAGGGCGATGTGAGTGAACACATTGCCGCGTTTGAGCAGGTCATCCGTGAACGTCAGGTCAACATCCCGGTTGTTGAGGTAAGACTTCCCGGTGATATGGAGGGCCTGATTGCCCTGGCCATCCCTGGTGGTGAGTCAACCACCTTTATGCGGCTCATCGATCAGAATGGTTTACGTGAGGAGATAAGGAATTTTTCAGGCGGGATATTTGCGACCTGTGCCGGGATGGTGGTTACGGCACGGGAGGTGAAAGACGAATCACGGTTTGCACCGCTTGGAATTGTAAACACTGTGGTTAACCGGAATGCATTTGGGAGGCAGCGTGAATCATTTGAGGCTGATATCCCGGTGGCCGGTATTGCATCGCCATTTCATGCGGTCTTCATCAGAGCTCCGGTTGTAGAATTGGCAGGTCCTGACGTAGAACCACTAGCCGTTCTTCCCCAGGGGATCGTAGGTCTTCGCTCAGGAAAACATCTGATTCTGGCATTTCATCCTGAAATTGGAGGAGATTTAAGACTTCATCATCTCTTCCTTGACGGGATCCTTTCTTTACCGCGCCCAGGCGCGTGACCCCTTTATTTCCACTGGAAATAATAGATAGTGCAATATTCTCTCCTGGTTATGCAATCAGGAAAATAAAAAAATTATCTTGCTTTTCCCTGGTTTTTTACCGCATCCATTGCAGCCTTTACTGCCTCTTCATCGCCGAGGTAGTAGTGTCTCAGGGGTTTTAGATCCGAATTCAGCTCATATACCAGGGGGATACCTGTCGGGACATTAAGTCCGGTGATCTCTGCATCAGAGACCTGATCGAGGTGTTTGATCAGGGCTCGGAGACTGTTACCATGTGCAGCGATGAGAACCTTTTTCCCGGATCGTATTGCCGGGGCGATGTCAGACTCCCAGAGTGGGAGGAACCTGGCAACGGTATCTTTCAGGCACTCGGTGAGGGGGACCTGATTATGGTTCAGTTCACTGTAACGACGATCATATCCGGGATTTGATCCATCACCAGAGGCAAATGCCGGAGGGGGGATGTCATAACTCCGACGCCAGATGTGAACCTGTTCCTCTCCATACTGTGCTGCCGTCTCTGCTTTATCAAGACCGGTGAGAGCACCATAATGACGTTCGTTCAGGCGCCATGAACGGATCACCGGGATCCACATCAGGTCCATCTCATCCTGAATCGTCCAGAGTGTCCGTATTGCCCGCTTCAGAACCGATGTCCAGGCGACATCAAAGGTGTAACCCTGTTCTTTAAGCAGGCGACCTGCCGAATGTGCCTCTTCCAATCCTTGAGGGGAGAGATCGATGTCTTTCCAGCCAGTAAACCGGTTCTCCCGGTTCCACAGGCTCTCACCGTGACGTATGAGGACCAGTGTATACATGAGATTCACAGGGATGTTAGTCTGCAGACCGGTTAAAACTCTGGAAAGGTTATATTCGCAAGTCACCAATCTTGACATATGGGTACTGGTGTCGGATGTGCTGCGGTGGTAGTGCTGGGTCTGATCCTTGTCACTACCGGACTCGTAACAGGAGCCGTGAACGTCTCGACTGAAGGTTTGATTGTGACTGATACCGGATATCCCGGTGGATCGGTTACGATCATTGAGGTTCTGAACAACAAGGGTGATTCCTCTTCAGGATCAGAGAAGGTAACCTATTATCTGGTAAATGAGTCAGAAAAAAATGCAACTCCGGTTCCAATAGGAACTACTGATCTCACACCGATATCTGCAGGTGGTGATTACTCCAGTGCGAACACCTTCCTGCTTCCGATGAATCTTGCAGATGGTGTCTACACCTTTGTCCGTGAGGTAATGGGAACTGATCAGAAGATGTCATCGGGAAAGACAATCCGGATCTCTGATGCTACCCGGCCAAAAGGTAATACGGATCTGGTTGGTCTCGGGGTGATCACTCCTGGGAAGGCCGCTCCCGGTGAAACAATCAGGCTTATTGGGGCGGTAGGGAATAATGGAGGTTCTGATGCCGGACGGTTCTCGGTTGACTTCTATCTGACGAACCGGAGTATCCGTACAACAGAACCACTGCTTCTTGGAACCTGGGATATTGAGTCGATCCCGGCAGGAGGTCAGGCAACCACAACCCGCTCGGTTACCGTCCCGTCTACCACCACCCCGGGTGAATACGGTATTCTCATGGATGTCGATCCCTCAGGTTCGGTATCAGACAGTACTCCCTCCAATAATGACTGGTACCGAGAAGGGATGATCAGCATCACCGGGCCGACGATTGCCATGAGCCCGTTCCCGGATACGATGATGATCAACACCACCTCATCGGTAATTGTGGTCCCGATACCGAACAATACGAGCAGTACCACTGCTGTTACAACCACCTGATCACAGACAACAGGCCGATTTCTGGCTATCTTTTTTATCTGGTCTCTACATGAAGGAGGATATCCTCTGCAATACCGGGCGTAAGCGAAGAAAAATACCACAAGCCCTCTTCTTCGATGAGCAGGGCAACCGGCTCACCAGATAAGCACTGACCGTTCTGAAAGGCAAAAACTGACACCCTGACCAGGGGGTAGAAACTCCTCGCTCCACTGATCACCGGGCTGGTGAAAAGAATTAGGTGATCAGGCACCCACTTTCCCCCATGTAAAAAAAGCAGGAACCGGGATATCCAGGAGTGGAAAGAGATCTGGCAGAACACTCCGAACAGATCTGATTACCAGCCCTGCAGGGTATTGAACCCTGAATCCGCAGGTAAGAGTTCCCTCTATGATAAGCTGATCAAAAACCGGGATCAACGTTACTGAACAGACATGCATACTGACTGGGGTGAGTGCATGATAATAGCCATAAACCAATCCGGTTGACACCGGATCTCCGGTTCCTAACCTGACAGTCCCGGTAATTCTCTCGATCCTGATATGGGAAAGTAAGAGTGGGATGAGCGACTTCAGTACCGGGACGAATCTGAAAAGGCTCTGCGGATGAGAGCCAGGCGATGTAGGCTCATGATGGGCCGATTCTCCAGAATCAGGAATTTCACCGGGTTTATTCTCTGGTAGTATATAGGTGAATATCTGAGTTCTCTGGATCCGGACTACCACCTGTAGCCCTGAATCCTCCGGTCTGATGCAGATATTGCCCGGACCCCATCTGATGCAGGCTTCTCCTGTCCTAATCCCCCCCTGCATAGTTCCGCTGAAGGTAATGATGAGTGGAATCCGGTAGATAAGAACTGCAGTGAGGATAAAAAACAGAGAAAATCCGGTTGTCAGAAAAAGATAGGGGATCAGATCATACATAACAAGGTTATGGTGAGGGCTCAGAATCCTGTAGTGTTGGCGCTGCTGCGTCTTTCTTCTTGATAAGGTCTATAACCTGGGGGACGAGTGTTTCACTGAGTGAGGTGATCACCTGAGCTATTGGGTTATTATTCTTAAGTGAGATGATCTGGATTCCTTCAACTCCACTCAGGGTCTTGTCGGTAATGATCACAGCGACCGGCTCGATACCTCCACCGGCTCCCCCAGCACTAGCCTTTTCACCACTGCCGAATCCTCCGCCTGCACCAAAGGCAACTCCGAATTTGGTTACCGGAATAATCATCCGGTTCCCGAGATCTACTGCATCACCCATGACGTTGCGGGCTGTGATGATCTCTTTGAGTTGCCCAGCTGCTTCTTTGAGGATCTCTTCTGTTGCCATATGTATCTGCAAGGGGATGCACCGTGAGATTATTAATAGATTACTTATCTGCAAAAAATATCAGGATAGTGCTCCTGATAGTTGCCATGATTGTAACTCTGATTTTTAATTCCTCGTGATTCTCCCTGATATCAGGAGATACTAACCTTCTAATTATCGGGAAACAATCTATGGTGTGAGAAGATATGGTTCAGATCGATACGTCTGTTGCATCGGGCATAAAGAAGATCGCAGAGCAGGTTGCTGCAATATCTTCATTTCACGGGTACCAGGATACCGCATACTATCTCCCGATCTCTTACGCAATATCAGGTTCAGGGATCGACTCACAGCAGGCAGCGGAGCAGGTGTTTGCAGCTGCTCACCAAAGCCCCCTGATTGGTGCTGAAATCCTGCTTGCGTCCCGGGGGGTACGAGAAGGCCCCCCGTATACCGGATTTATTGAGGATGCGGTGATCCGAAAACTCGGGTACACGCTTGTGGATGGAAGTATTCTCGGGCTTGCCCTGGTCGTCGGGAACGCTGCTTCGGCTGATTATGCAGCAGCAATATGCAGGGAGCTGCAGGAGAAGCTCATGCTCACGTTCCTCTCAGGCGGTGTGATAACATCCCTCACTGATGCCGGGGTCAGGGTTGGTCTTGACCTCAGGCTGGTCCCGCTCGGTAAGGACTCACTGGCCGCAGTTCACTTTGCCGATATTCTTGCCAGGGTTGCGATGATGTTCGGAGGTGTTGTTGCAGGTGATGCACACCGGCTTGTTGCGTATGCATCCGAGCGGGCAAAGGCATTTGTCATTGCATTCCCGGGCATGACTGACGAAGAAGTCGCCTTCATTGATGCTCTCAGGGTGCTTGGGATTCCGATCCTCCACATGGGAGGATATGAGGGGCATGACTGGGTACAGGCAGGCCCGACTGATATTGTCAGAATCGGGATGGAGATGCGGGGAATCCGGGTTCAGGTCACCTCAATTCCCATCCCGATGGCCTGTTCGCCCGCGTTTGAAGGAAAGGCTATCCGGAAAGAGGAGATGTATGCCGAGTTTGGGGGGACCCGCTCGCCTGCATTTGAACTCCTGAGAGTCAGGGATTCCAGTGAAGTAACTGACGGAAAGGTCATCATCATCGGTCCTGAGATCGATACCATCCCGAAAAAGTCAGCAGCACCGCTTGGCATCATCGTGGAGGTTGCCGGCAAAGCGATGAAAAAGGAATTTGAACCGGTTCTGGAACGACGGATTCATAACTTCATTAATTATGGAGAAGGTTCCTGGCACTCGGCACAACGGGATCAGATCTGGGTTCGGGTCTCTGAAGATGCGGTCTCCCAGGGACTCAGGATAACCGATCTTGGAAAACTTCTGGCTGCAAAATTCAGAATGGATTTTCCAACCCTCCTCGATGCAGTCCAGGTCACCATGATCACTGACCGGGAGCAGGTACTCATCCTCCAAAAGGAAGCTGAATCTATCTATTCTGAACGGGATGAGCGGATTGCCGGGATGAAGGATGAAGATGTCACCCTGTACTACTCCTGCACCCTCTGCCAGACTTTTGCCCCGAATCATGTCTGTGTGCTCACCCCCGAGCGACCTGCTCTGTGTGGTGCTCTTACCTGGCTTGATGGAAAGACGGCATACGAGATGTCACCATCGGGAGCGAACCAGCCGATTGAGAAGGGCACCCTGATCAACGATGAGGCAGGTGAGTACGAAGGAGTGAACCGGTTTGTCAGGCAGGCATCCCACGGTGAGATCGAACGCTGTGTCCTGTACAGTATCATGGACGCACCGATGACCTGTTGTGGCTGTTTTGAAGCTGTTGCCATGATCCTGCCCGAGACGAACGGAATCATGATCGTGAGCAGGGAATACAAAGGAGATACTCCGTCAGGGATGACCTTCTCGACCCTTGCCGGAACCATTGGCGGAGGTGCACAGACACCCGGCTTTATTGGGATCTCAAAAGGATACCTCCTTTCTGATCGGTTCATCCAGGCAGAAGGCGGGCTTTCCAGGATTGTCTGGATGCCCTTAGTGGTCAAGGAAGAACTTGAGACCAGGCTCCGTGCAAAGATGGAATCAGCCGGTCTCTCCGGCCTCTATGAGAAGATCGCAGACGAAACTGTTGCAACCGATATAGAGGGACTCTTAACATTTCTGACCTCGGTGGATCATCCTGCGTTATCAATGGCCCCCCTGCTGTAGGAGAAATCATGACCATATCATATTCACCTGGGTGGACCGCATCGATCCGAGAGGTTGTAATCGGTGCTACAGCAGCAGAAGGAGGAACCCGGCGTATCTCCTACCGTATCGGCGGCGAGTCTGATCTTCCCTGTATTGGATCCGGGAGAAAACCCCTCATTGCCTTTGAGATATGCGACGACCCGGCACTCTGGCCTGATGTTATCAGAAGTGCCTGTACAAAACTGGTTGATAACCCACCAGCCTGGGCCGCATATGTGGACACCACCCTGCAGGCTGATCTTATCAGGCTCAATCTCACCTCGACGAGAAGACGTAACTTTGATGCGTATGATGCAGTGAGCAAGACCGTCATCGCAGTCCTCCAGGCAACGAGCCTCCCACTTATCATTGAAGGGAGTGCTGATGCCGATATCGATTCTGAGGTATTTCAGCGGTGTGGAGAAGCTGGAGAGAAGGAGAAACTCGTACTTGGCACAGCGGAAGCGGCCCGGTACCGGAGTGTCGCAGCCGCTGCGATTGCATATGGACACTCGGTCATCGCCCAGTCCCCGATTGATGTGAATCTGGCAAAGCAACTCAACATCCTGCTCCGGGAAGCCGGGGTTCCTGATGACCGGATCCTCATCGATCCCTATACTGGGGCACTCGGGTACGGGTTTGAATATACCTACTCGACTATGGAGCGAATTCGGTTTGCAGCCCTGAAAGGGGATGGTGATCTTGCAATGCCGATGATCTGTGCCCCCTCAGATACCCTGACGATCAAGGAAGTCAGAGCAGCGGTTCATTCCCATGAGACTGCTGTTTCCTGGGAAGTGGCGACCGCAGTTGCAGCGGCACTCGCGGGGGCAACCATTCTGGTAGTCAGGCATCCGGGCTCCCTTGCCCCGCTCAGAACAGCGATTGATTCTCTGTGGAAAGAGGAGGTGGCCTGATGGCACTCAAGGCCCTTGATATCTACAAATTGCTCCCCAAGAAGAACTGCAAGGAGTGCGGGGATCCGACCTGTCTCACCTTTGCCATGAAACTGGCACAGGGGAAGGTTGAGCCTGATCTCTGTCCATACCTTGACGAAGAGGCGAAGAATATCCTTGGTGCTTCAACCCGGCCACCGATCCAGAAGGTGACGGTGGGTATGGGAACCCTTTCATTCACGGTCGGCGAGGAATTTGTCTTTTATCGGCATGAAAAGACGTTCTATCACCAGCCTGGCATTATGTATTCCGTATCTGATACGGAATCAGATGACCGGATCCGGGAGGTCGTTTCCCAGGTGAGGGGCTGTCGCCTGACCAGGATCGGGATCGATCTGGTTCTGAACGGTCTTGCGGTCTATGCAGAATCCAGATCTCCAGAGCGGTTTGCGGCTGCAATAACAGTGGTTACCCAGGATAATCCAGATCTTCCCCTGGTTTTGATGGCATCTGATCCCGCAGTTATGGAGGCAGGCCTCGCTATCTGCGGGAACTATCTGCCACTGATCCGGGGTGTCAATGATCAAAACTGCGAAGCCTTTTGCACATTGGCAAAAAAATATGGAGCCCCGCTCGTAGTTAGCGGGAACGACCCCGAGCAGCTGGCCGCCAATGCTTCCAGATGCACCGGTCTTGGTATCACCCAGTTGATGCTTGATCTCTCTGGAACCGAGGGTGAGTTCATCAGGGCTTCAACTTTGGTGCGTCAGGCTGCTCTGGCCAGGTCTGTTCCCGGACTTGGATACCCTGTCTTTCTTGATGTCCGGAGTTCAGGATTCTCCGGACTCATCACCGGTATTACGAAGTTTGCTTCAGTGATCGTGACGAGGCCCCTGACGAGAACAGAGATGCAGGCCGCCCTGGTGATGCGCCAGAATATCTACACCGATCCCCAGAAGCCGATCCAGATGACCCCCGGACTATACCGGGTGGGATCACCGGGACGGGATGACCCGGTCTTCCTCACGGTAAATTTTTCACTCACCTACTTCACCCTTCAGGGGTATCTCGAATCAACCCGGCGTTCGTGCTGGCTGCTTATCGTGGATACCGAGGGGATGTCAGTGCTGACTGCGGTTGCTGCAGGGAAACTGAGTGAGTCGGTGGTTAAGGATGCGATCGAGAAGTCCGGCCTCGCGAGTGAGGTGAACCACAAGACCATCATCATTCCCGGATATGCATCCCCGCTCTCGGGCAGGATCGAGGAATATACCGGCTGGAAGGTCATCGTCGGTCCCCGCGACGCAGCAGAGATTGCATCGTTCATTGAGGAGGAGCTGAAGTAACCGATGCCGATTGTTACCTTTCTCCCCGGATTTCGGAAAGTTGAGGTTTCTTCATCTGATTCACTCATGACCGCTGCCCAGAAGGCAGGCCTTTCGATCAATGCAGTCTGTGGTGGTGTTGGGAAGTGTGGAAAGTGCGTAATGTTTCACAAATCAGGCAGAATCAGGTTTGATGCCGATCGGTTTAAGGAGTTTTTTACCCAGGAGGAACGGGATGCCGGCGCCATCCTCTCCTGCGAGTCGTATCCGGAGGACGACTGTCAGATTATGGTTCCGGAACGGACCCTGATCCAGAATCAGCAGATCCTTATGAATGTGGTCGGTCAGGCTGTCGAGTTCAATCCCTCTATAAGGAAATACTATGTTCAGGTCAAACCTCCCACCCTGGAAATGCCGGCATCCGACCTCTACCGGTTATTAGATGCCATCTTTCATGCAGGGGGTCCTAACAGCAAGCAGGTGTACGTACCTCTCGAGATCCTCCGAAGAATCCCCTCGATCCTTCGGGATAGCGGCTGGAGGGTTACTGCCACTATTGCCCGGCTACCAGCTGGATACCGGATGATCGAGATCGAGAAGGGTGACACCTCAACCCGGCTATATGGGGTGGCGGTGGATCTCGGGACCACCACTATCGTTGCATTTCTTCGGGATCTCACCACCGGTCAGGTCATCGGTGTCGGGTCCTCCTATAACAAGCAGATATCATGTGGCGAAGATATTCTTTCGCGGGTAAATTACAGTAAACGCAAAGGGCTCTCCCGCCTTCAGGATCTGGCGGTCGAATCTATCAACAATGCCATCACCATGGCAGCGAATAATGCCGGAGTTGACCGGGATGACATCTGCGAGGTGGTGGTAGCAGGGAATACGATCATGACCCACATGCTCCTTGCAATAGATCCCTCGTACATGATCGAGGAGCCTTATGTCCCGGTAGTCCGACGATCTCTCACGGCCTCGGCCGGAAGAATTGGCCTTTCCATCAAGCCTGAGGGAGGGATTTTCCTCTTTCCAGCGGTTAGTGACTTTATCGGCGGTGATATCGTTGCAGACATCGTGGCATCAGGAATGGCAGAGAGTCCCGAGATCTCTCTGATGATCGACATCGGTACTAATTTTGAGGTGGTGCTCGGCAACAATGAGTGGATGTTTGCCTGCGCCGGTGCAGCAGGTCCGGCTCTGGAAGGGGGGGAGGTACTGTTTGGTATGCGGGCAAATCCCGGAGCTATCGAGAAGGTCAGCATCGATTCTGCCACTCTTGATCTCAAATACCAGACGATCAACGGAAAGAAACCGGTTGGTATCTGTGGTTCAGGACTCATCGACGTGCTAGCCGAACTTCTGCGTGCCTGTGTTATCGATCGAACCGGGAGAATCAATACCACCCTTGGCCATCCCCGCATCCGGGAGGGTGAGTACTTCCCGGAATTTGTTCTCGCCTGGAAGGACGAGACCGGTATCGGGAAGGATATCGTCGTGACTGAGAACGATATCAAGAATCTCATCATGAGCAAGGCCTCAACCCTTGCTGCCTGTATTATCCTGATGAACCAGGCAGGGATCACCCGTGAGGATATCAAAACCCTTTATTTTGCCGGAGGGTTTGGTAACTATATCAACAAAGATAATGCGATTACTGTCGGTCTGATCCCCGAAGTACCGGTGGATCGCATCATCAACCTCGGAAATGGTGCTGCAGAAGGTGCCAATATCGCCCTGATCAATCGGAAGAAGCGCAAATTTCTCGATGAGATTGCCTCTCTCATGGGGTACATCGAGCTCAATGCTGAACCAACTTTCATGGATGAATACACCAGAGGAACCTTCCTGCCTCATACCGATCTCACCCTCTTTCCGATGGTTGAGAAGAGTCTTGAACTCTGTCGTCTCCGGGTGGAGGGAAAATAATGGCAGGATTTTTGAAATCCCCTCATAGTATCGCATCAGGGGTTGGTTCACTCCCTCATACCGATCCTGTTTCGGCAGTGAATGATGTGCTCCGGCTCTGCCCTGCGATGCCGTATGCACCGACACTCCCAAATATCTCCCCCTATGAGTCGATCATCTGGCATGACTCCGAGAATCTTCCAGGCAGGGTTATTGAAGGGAATAAACTCTATGTCGATCGAGCACTGGACTTCTCGCATGAAATGGAACAGGTATACCTTGATTTCATGGAGCTGCACATCGACCGGTACATTGCATCCCCCGAGTACGGGGCAGGATACTATGAGATGGCTACCCGGGATCTCTCCCCGGTCTGGTGTGCCAAGTGCCAGGTCACCGGACCGGTCACCTTCGGGCTGACGATCACGGATCAGGATCGCCGTCCACTCGCATATGATGCCCAGTACTTTGACATGCTCACGAAGATGCTAGCACTCCGGGCGCGATGGTATGAAATGCTGATCCAAAAGACTGGTGCTCCGCAGACACTGGTGGTGATCGATGAACCGTACCTCGCTGCCCTCGGATCCTCGGTGATGCAGATCACGCCTGAAATGGTCAGATCAGCCTTCGAGGATATCGGGTCACTCATCGAAGGGGGTATCGGGGTTCACTGCTGCTCGAATACCGACTGGGGGCTGCTGATGTCCCTGCAACCCGCACTCATATCTCTGGATGCGTATGGGACAGCCAAAGAACTTCTTCTGTATCGCGATCAGATAAGGTCATATCTGGAGAAGGGAGGCATCATCGCCTGGGGAGTTGTCCCTGCTGAACTGGATAAATTCAATCAGGAGACGACCGAGACGCTTTGGAAGCGGTATCTTGCGATAAGGACCGAATTGATA
>NZ_JAJRBM010000068.1 GCF_028679455.1 Methanospirillum sp.
AAGTGAAGTATCGGTGATCACGGCAATGATCTCGGCCGATGAATGTTGTTTAATCCCGAGTGTAACACGGGCGCTAATCCGTTCTTCAAGAAAGAGAATTATATATCCTGCATGAGATACACCCGCTGCGTCCCATGTTTTTTCTTTATGATAATCTCCCCAGATGACGTGAATACCTTGGGCCATCCTGGCTGCAAGTTGCAAAGCCCGGTGCTGATCTTCCTCGATCAGAACAACCGTAGTACCAATAGCTTTCAGGTTATCGATAACCTCCTGAATAACCTGTGAATATCCAAATATTATTACATGTTTATGTGGGGTGAACGGGAGTTTCTGGGGAGGGGTTGGTTGTATCCGTGCCTGGATCATTGGAGTTATCAGGATATTGATGATACCAAAGAATGCTACAATTCCTGATGCCATGATTACAATGGCTACAAATGCCATCTGATCAGTTTTGAAGGGAACAAACTCTCCATATCCAACTGTTGTAATGGTCTCCATGACAAAAAGGAGTGATTTCATCAGAGAGACATCCTGTCCTTCATATATCGGGTAATAATACCAGAAGATGAGAACATATGCGATGATCACCAGGAAGAATAAAAGGATATAGAGTGTCAGCTGGAGCCGGTATGAGTGAATAAGCCTGGTTCGTATTCGTATGGATAATTTTTTGATCCGATTCATGTTCTATACTAATTCAGGGATTTTTTATTTTTCATTTGATCGCTTTGGTGTAGGTTGCATATCATCAATTCTTTCATTGCTTTAAAGTTCAATTCTGGTGATAACCCCATGTACTTTCTGGGCTGGGAGACGATAATATTGAACAAACGAAGGACAAATTCTTTTGATCAGGTAAAATAATTTAAACCCGATTTTCCTGCTTACGATCTCTTCCATTCCATAAAATATTGTTCGTTCTTCAATACCAGCCCGGTGTATGATCTGCATCAGATCAATAACTTCCATGTATCCTCGTGAGATAGTTAGTATCGAAAGTCCCGGTTCTAAATCTGGTTGTAGTGTAGACTCTATTCCAAAAGGGTTTTCGGTGCTGTTCATACTTACAATGATCGTCTTTTCATACAGTATTCCACTGGTAAAAATTGTTCGTGATATATAGGGTGGAATCCGGTCCACTGATCTGGCAAAGAAGACTGCAGTCCCGGTGATATGTTTTGTAGATTTGTAGATCTTGGCATATCGTTGTCTGAAGGTTTTCCAGTCCATCGGATGCATGGCATGGTATAACATCTTCTGGCCGTGTGTATAGATGATAATGACTGAGAATGGGACCGATGCAATAATGAGGGACCAGAAACCACCAGCCGGGACTTTTGTCAGCATTGAGATGAAAAATGCCAGATCCACAAGTGTCACCAGAACAGAGAGTGCGAAAAACCCCCGCTGGTTCTTATGGAGGAAAATGGCAGTCATGAGAATTCCGGTGATAAGCATTGTTCCCGTTACTGCGATACCATATGCCTCAGCCAACCTCTCTGAATACTGGAAGATAAGTAACATCAATATGACTGCGATACAGAGCATCCAGTTAATCGCATCGATGTAGATCTGGGTTCGCAGGTGTGATGAGGTATAGTCGATATGAAGCATAGGAAGCAGATGTGTAGAGATAGCCTGGAACGTGACCGAAAATATACCACTAATAACAGCCTGGGAAGCAATCACGGTTGCCATGATCATTACCAGGAGGAATGGGATGTACAGGAAAGACGCTTGAGAATATATCATCTCAAATAACGGATTATTGGCATTTCCTGTTCTTAAAAGATATGCCCCCTGACCCAGATACGAGATCAGGATAGCGATGAATACAAAGATCCATGCCCAACGGATTGGTTCCCGACCCAGATGTCCCATATCAGCAAATAGTGCTTCTCCTCCGGTAGCACAAAGGATAACCAGAGATAATGAGAGAAATCCATCAATTGGATTATCTACAAAGAATCGAAGTGCAAAGGAGGGTGAGAGCGAGAAAAGTATTTGCGGGGTCTGGATCAGGGAATATAATCCGGTTACCAGCAACACGATGAACCAGAGGATCATTACCGGTCCGAAGATCGCGGCAATTTTTTCGGTTCCTCTTTTCTGCGACCAGAAGAGGAAGAGAGTAATGAGGATTGCAATGGTGATAAGAAGACCCTGACTGATTTCGCCTAATACTGGAACGAGTTTGATACCCTCAACCGCAGAGAGAATACTGATTGCCGGTGTGATGACACAGTCACCGATCATCAGGGATATACCGAGTGTTGCGATTAGGGTGACAATTGCCAGACTTATTGGATGTTTGAGCATCGGGGAGAGAATTTCTTTTAGTACGATCGTCCCGCCTTCGCCGTTATGAGAGAGTCGCATGGCAAGAAATGCATATTGTAGTGAGACCAGAATGGTAAGTGTCCAGAATATCAACGAGATAAGCCCCATTATATCTTCCTCTGTCGGGGGAATCAGGGCGAATAGAACAGCCAGCGTATAGATGGGACTGGTCCCGATGTCTCCGAAGACAAGGCCGGTAGCCTTTATGATCGATGATACTGGCGGAATATTTTCCATAGATATCTACAGATAATCAAATCTTGAGGGATAAGAGGATTTGTACATGGAGTATTGGTGATACTTTAAGCAGGATGAAAACTTCCGGTTTGTTACCGTTTGAATTTGAAAAATATGAGATCCA
>NZ_JAJRBM010000069.1 GCF_028679455.1 Methanospirillum sp.
ATGTGGTTCAGACCGGCCCTGAGATCCTCTTCCTTGATGATGTCGAGGCGTTCATCATGTTTTTATCTGATAACGGGGTGGATCCCCGTTCACTCCTCTCACTCACTGAACGATGTATGTCCCGTCTGCGAATCACCCAGGAATTGATCAGCCAGCTCTTTGAAGCAGAACAATCATCTCTTGATGATCTCAGACTTCTTTTTGCTGATGAGATAGCCACCAAAGATGGCCAGGGTCATGTACAGGACAGGTTTGGCCTCTCTCCTGTCTACGTGGATGGCCTGGTCGCGGATCTCAGGAAACTGGGGATGGTAAAAGGGAAGGATACGAAACTGCGGCCTGGCGACCCGTCAGGAAATAATAAGAAATCAGGCAGAAATAAAGGAAAGTAAATCCTGTCTGACTTGTTCCCCATTCACCTTACTCTGAGTTTCTATCATCGAATTATCACCTCCCATCCAAACCTGATATGAGAGTCCTCCATACTTCAGACTGGCATCTCGGGGCAACCCTGGCCGGCAGAAAACGATATGACGAAGGAGAAGCATTTCTGGACTGGCTCTCCGGTATCATCACCCGCGAGTCTGTTGAAACCCTGGTTATTGCAGGGGATATCTTTGATTCAGGAACTCCCTCTAATCGTGCACTTGAACTCTACTATCGGTTTCTTGGAAGGGCAGGGAGATCCGGGTGCCGGCATATTCTGGTAACTGCAGGAAATCACGACTCCCCATCGCTTCTCGCTGCTCCCCGTGAACTGCTCTCTGCCCTTGATATCCATGTGGTCGGGTCAGTTCCGACCACGTTAGCGGAAGAGGTCTTCGTTCTCACCAGTGAGGGCGGGGAACCTTCTCTCATCGTTTGTGCAGTACCGTTTCTTCGAGATCATGATATCCGAATCGCAGAGGCCGGGGAGAGTATCGAAGAGAAGCGATCCCGGCTGGTTACCGGGGTTGTCGAGCACTATCGTGAGGTCAGTTCGATAGCAATGACTCATCGTGAGCGTATGGGACGGGATATCCCAATCCTTGCAACCGGACACCTATTCGCTGTAGGAGGAAGTGTCATCGCTGAAGACGGGGTAAGGGATCTGACCATCGGGAGCCTGATCCAGATCGGAACAGATGCCTTTCCTCCCTGTATCGATTATCTGGCACTTGGGCACCTGCATCAGCCTCAACGAGTGGGAGGATTAATGACCCGCCGGTACTCGGGTTCACCGTTTATGATGGGATTTGGTGAGTCAGGACGTGACAAAGAGGTGCTTCTTGTTGATATTTCCCCTGGTCAGCCGGTCCATGTGGTTCCGGTGGTAGTACCGAAGATCAGAACCCTGGTGCAGGTACACGGTGATGCGGATCGGATCAGGGCAGTACTCGGGGAGATGCGGTTTTCGGGCCGGCCTGCCTGGGTTGAGATACTGCTTGAAGATTCTGGTGCCGGCCCTTCTGTCAGGGATGAACTTTACCGGCTTGTGGAGGGTTCGGTGGTAGAGGTTCTGAAGGTGAAGGTTCTTGATCCCCGCACTGGTTCCCTCACGCCGATGGAGGATCATGAATCACTGGAAGAACTCAGCCCGGTTGAAGTATTTACTAGGTGTATGGATGCCGGTGGTGAACCAGAAGAGCATCGTGCGGATTTGATGGCTGCATACCAGGAAATCCTTACTGACATTCTGGAAGGAGATATCCATGCGGGATAACGTCTGGGCCGGGAGGATCAGATGAGGATCCTCTCGATCAGGTTTAAGAATCTGAACTCACTCGCAGGTGAATGGGAGATTGATCTCCAGCATCCTGCGTTTACCTCTTCAGGTATCTTTGCCATCACCGGTCCGACGGGTTCGGGGAAAACCACCATTCTTGATGCCATATGTCTGGCCCTGTATGGGCAGACTCCCAGGCTCGTGAGTATATCTGGTTCCACGAATGAGATCATGACCCGCCATACTGGTGAATGTTATGCCGAAGTGACGTTTGAGTCATCTCACGGGGTATTCAGGTGTCACTGGTACCAGAACCGTGCCGGAAAGCGTTCCGCCGGGAGGCTTCAACCTCCTGAACACGAGATCGTGGAAGGTGTCACCGGAGTTGTGATCACGAAAAAAATTCGTGATGTTGCAGCAAAGGTGAGAGAGGTGACCGGGATGGACTTTGATCAGTTCACCAGATCCATGCTTCTTGCACAGGGTGGATTTGCAGCATTTCTTGAGGCAAAACCTGATGACAGGGCACCTATTCTTGAGCAGATAACCGGTACCGGAATATATAGCGAGATATCAAAACGGGTTCACGATCGGACGTCACAGGAGCGTGAGCAACTTCGTATCCTTCAGGAGCGTGCAGGAGCGATAGAACTGCTATCGCCTGAAGAGAAGGACCGGTTCATTTTAGAAAAAAAAGAGAAAGAGGCTGTTGTTGCCGCCCTGCTTATTCAGGTAAGATCCCTGCAGGACCGACTGGATCTGCTTGGCAGGATTTCAGGGCTGCATCAGGAGATTCAGGTTCTGAAAAACCAGCAGGAAGATCTTTTAATCCGGCGCAATGCCGCTGCACCAGATCTCCTGCGACTTGAGCGGGGAAAGAAGGCTGCCGGATATGAGGCCGGATGGAGGGTTCTGACAGGACTTCGGGATCGTGAGAAACAGGATGCCAATACTCTTATCTCTCTGCAGATTACGGCCGTTGCTGCCACAGAGGCGCGTGATGCTGCCAGGACTGCCCTTGGGAGTGCAGAGCAGGATCTCCAGCATATTCAACAGGAATATGATGTTCAGAGTCAGGTCTTTGTCAGGGTAAGAGATCTTGATACCAGAATTGAAGGGGCAAGAAAGGAGATTGATCGGGATCTCCTGACGATCACTGAAAAGGAGCAGAGGCGTGCTGAACTCCTGCGTCATGTAAGCACCCTACAGGCAGAGTTTCAGAATAATTACACAAAACACGCTGATGCCGGTTCCTATCTTTCTGAACACTACGATGATTCCCTGTTAATTGAAGCGTATACCGGTATCAGCAGTAAACTTGTTGCATGGGATGAATCTCATCGATCTCTCACCTCAATCATGAACAATCTGCAGGAAGCTCAGGCTGATCTCAGTGCTTCCCGGTTGGTATGTGATCAGAAGAAAGAGGCCGTAATCGCCTGTGAGCAGGAGCAGGGAACTTTGAGTAAGGAACTGGAAGTCCTTCATGAACAGGTAATTGTTCTTCTTGATGGATCTGCGATTCCAGAGATCAGGCTGCGTGAATCAGGGCTGAAAGATCGAAACGAACTGCTCAAAAAACTTCAGGAGGTGGTGACTGGTGAAACTGAACTTCTTGATACTCTGAAGAAACTGGAAACTGATGCCAATGCACTCAGCACTTCTCATAAGGAGCAGTCAGGGAAGAGATCTGATACGATTCTTCATCGGATTCGACAGGAAGAGATAATCGCAGTGCTGGATAAGAGTGTTCGCCTGGCAGTCATGGTCAGGGATCTCACAAGTCATCGTGATCATCTGATACCAGGTGATCCCTGCCCGCTGTGTGGTTCTGAAGTTCATCCCTATGCTACCGGCGATGTGCCCGTACCTGATGAGGAGGAAAAAAACCTGATCGCTGCACGTGCTCTCCTTGCTGACATAACCGCTGCCATCAGTGCTTTTGATATCTCGCTTGCAACCATTTCCCGTGACATCAGCAGAAATCAGGAAGAACAGATCCGTATCACGAACCAGATTACTGCTGCCCGTGAGTCATGGATCCAAGGTACAACCGATCTCGGGATACCTCCTGATACCGAGAATAGGGATGTATTCGTTCAGGATGCGATTTTGGATACTGAAGAGCGTATTGCCCATGAATCTCTCAGAATTGCATGGTATGAGGAACTGGATCTGAAGATCCGTAATCTGGAGCAGCGGGTGACAACGGGAAAAGACCGTCTTGCGTTGTTACAAAAAGAAGTAAATGATGTATCAATTCTCTATTCCTCGGGTGAACAGCATATCAGGCAACTCCAATCAGCACGTGAGGAGCTTGAGTTCTCCCTTGCGACTCAGTATGCGGATCTGGAGGAATTACTTGCACCGTTTCAGGTTCCTGCCCTCACTCCTGATTCAAGAACAGGCATCGATTCCTGCCTGAAAATCCGATGTGACCGGTACCAGGAGCATGACCGGATACGGCGGGATCTTGAACCAAAGATAGCAGACCTTTCAGGTAAAATTGAGGGGATGCAGATGAACATGTCAGATCTCGAAGGTGAGATTCTTCAGTTGAAAACCGGGAAGGGGAACCGTGAGCGGGATCTTGCCACGATCCTCAAGGAACGTGCAGAAATCTTTGGTGATAAGAATCCGCAGACAGAGGAGGAAAGGTTACGTGAGACCGTCAGGGTATCAGTGGAAGTGGTGAATACTGCCCGAAAAACCCTGGATGAAAAAACCCGTGCAGTAGACTTGCTCTCCGGACAGATAACCTCACTCATCGCATCCCTGCAGGATCTGAGAACCGAAATCGGTGCTAAATCAGATATATTCCTCCAGGGAATTGCGGAATCCGGATTTTCTGATGAGGCTTCTTTTCATGATACTCTGCTTACAGCAGATGTACTCGATTCTCTTGAGGCCATTGCATCCGGGTTTGATCGTGAGGAGCAGTCGATATCTACCCTGCTTTCTGAGAAAAAGAAGTTATTGGCCGAGGCAGAAAATTCTGTAAGGAGCAATCCTGTGTTCGAGGATCCAGCTGCAGCACATGCTGAGACAACGAAGACGCTTGA